>NZ_JBSSCZ010000001.1:0-188839 GCF_054060215.1 Thermostichus sp. OS-CIW-30
ATGTTAACTCTCTCTTCTGTCTGTAAAAAAGCCAATATCTTCTGCCATTTGTTTTCATCTAAAAAAACCAACTTCATCCTCTTTCCTCTATAAATTATTCTCTCTATCCTAACATAAGATCAACACGACCTAGGACAATGCCGAGAAGCCCTAATCCTTTAGACTGATCCTGAAGCTTTACAGCGAAGCGATAGGTGTAGCGCTCCTGGCCTTGAATCATTTCCTTACCTTCGAATTGGCAAAACCCTTGCCGCTCTACGTCGGATAGAACTTGAGAGGTGTACTCCGGCCAGTGGGGATGTTGCTGAGCCACCTCCTCCAGAGAAGTACCCACCAGAGAAGTACCCAGCAGATCGCCAAACCAGGCGCGGTCGGTGGCATTTTGCAAAATTAGCACTCCCTGGGGATCCCTGGCCCACACCGCCAATGGCAGGGCATCCAACAAGGTGCGCAGTTGGGCCTCCCGCAGCCGCAGGTTTTCTTCCAACTGTTTCTTCTCGGTAATGTCTCGGCCCACGCCGCGAATAAACTGCAAGCGGCCCCGCCGGTCAAAAATGCCTTGGTTGATCCACTCAAACCACCGCACCTGCCCCGACGCATCCGATACCCTGCCAACTCGGGTGAAGGTAGGCTGCTGAGGGGTAAGGTGGGCTATCTTTTGCCGCACCTGCTCTTGCTCTTCTGCCGGCAGCACGTCGATCCAGCGCCTGCCCCGCCAATCCCCCAAGATTTTCTGGCAAGCTTCGTTACATTCCACCACCGTCGTATCTGCACGCGCCAGCATGATGACATCGGGAAAACCCACCTGATCCCGCTGCAGCCAGCGCTTTTGCCAGTACATCACCACGGCCAGTGAGGATCCCCAAAGGAGCAGCCAAAGCCATCCGGGCAGAGTGTTCCAGTTGAGTAAGGTAAGCAGGTTGACCAGATCCCAGGAGGCGCTCATGAAGGTTGTCGATTAAGTTAAGTTTAGAAAGTGTCAAGGAGTACGCTGCTTTTCGGTAGCATTTCTAACCCAGGATCAAGCACTGTGCCAACAATTCCCCATCTCCCCGAAAACTCCCCGAAAAGGAGAGCAAAGTTTGAGTCTACTGGAACGGTGGGGCAGTATCCTCGAAAAGGGGGCTTTCAGGGTGAAGAGTTGTTTCTTAGGTTTCCTGAGTGTTCGGATAGATAGTTCTGAATCCAGCGCACCAGCCGCTGAGAGAGCACGAAAGCTTCTGGTTCGTCCCCTTTGATGCCGACTTGGCTGCTAAAGCAGGCGATGACCTCCTCGTTCAGCTCCGGTTTAGAAGGATCGCTGTGAAACTGCAGCCGCACTTGGCTTTGGACCTGAAAACTCTCTTGAGCTTGGTTATCCAAAACTTCCTGACCCACTCGATGCAGCCGCACTCCTTGCAACTGAGCCAAGGGATAGGAAAACACCTGCTGCCGCCAAATCCCCCAAGGGCCACGCAGGTGGGTCAGGGTCACCACCTGCCTCTCTCGATCTAGGCTCAAGATCTGGCCTAGCCCCCAAGGGATCCCAGCCCACAGGCCCATCCCCACAGCCACCAAACCCAACAGCGGCGAACGAGCCCACAGTTGGGATCCCACAATCAGCAGCACCAAGCCTGCTGCCGCCCGCCAAGCCAGTTGCTGGGAAGTGAACCGTTGTAGGGCAATGCGCAGCCGTTTGGGATTGCGCTCCAGAACCTGCGGATAGACCGGTGCCATGAAATGGGATCCCACTGCTTAGGCTAGCTTAACAGGGGTTGCTTTTCCCTAGGCGCTGAAGGCATCTTATCCGGGCATTGCGTTGGTGAAAAACTACAACTCCGGCTCGGCAAAAAACTCTGATAAATCCAGCGCAAATCCAGGGATCACCTCTCCACCTTCCAGGATGTCGCCGGGTTTCTTCAATGCTTCAGGCTCAGGCCGGCGATAGACCAGAACGTATTTCTCTTCAGGATGAATGATCCAGACCAGCCGGGATCCATTCTCAAAATACTCAACGAGCCTATCATGGATCTCTCCAACGGTGTTGGCATCGGAGAGAACTTCTACAGCCAAGTCTGGGGATCCCTCAATATAACCCCTTGGGATCCCGCCCAGAGATTGCAGTCGTTCTTTGGAAAAAAAAGAACAATCCGGAGAGCGGCGATTACCGGATTTCATTTTGAAGGAAGTATCGGAATCGAAGGTAAATCCAATCCTTTGACTGCGAACGTAGGAGCCCAGAATGATGTGAATCAAACTTACGTAGTACCCATGCTTTGCACCTGCCGAGCCCACGGTAACCAGTTCTCCGTTCACAACCTCATAGCGATTGCCATCCTCCGGTAAAGCCATAAACTCTTCGTCAGTCCAAATTTTTCGAGAAGCTGCCGGAGAACTATCAGCAGGTGCCTCGGCCAATTTTTCTCTTTCCAAAACCTCGACCATCATGACCTCCGCAATGAAAAACGGCTAAACCAACCAAGGGAGCCGGTCTGGGGTCAACACATCGTAAACTACCCGACCCTGACTGCTTCGCAGTACAGGGCGGGCTTAAGGCCTCCGGCCCGCTGGCGCGAACGGTAGCCCTGCAGTTGGCAAGCCAACCACGAACCTCTAGGCTGGTTTACAGCAGCCCCCAAAAGCGCAATCACATTCGCACCATTCAAATCCGCATCCCCTTCCCATCCACAGTGCCCACACTTGAACGACTTGCCACTGCGATAGGATTGCGCAGGATCGGGATGGATGTGCAAACACTTGTGGCAGGTCTGCGACGTGTAGGCGGGCGGCACAAGAATCAGAGAAACCCCTGCAACTCTCGCCTTGTATTCCAGAAACTGGCGTAGCTGGTAGAACGCCCAACTGTTGGCCCTGCGCCTTTCGGTTTTGCTGCGTGGCTGTTGATTGACCCTTTCCCGGATCCCTGTCAGGTCTTCCAGAGCAATAGCGCTGTTGGTAGCTTTTGCCCTAGAGACAATAGCTTTGGAGATGCGATGATTGACCCACACTTGAAAGCGTCTCTCCTTGCCAGACAGCCGTTGCAACAGTTCTCTGCATCTGCGCCGCGAACTGCGTGTGCCCTTACTGGCTTTGCGTTGGAGTACCGCCCTCAACCGGGAGTAGTGGTCTCGGACTCTGTTCAACTGCTGTCCATTCCAGTTGTCCCCCTCTGACGTATGGGCAATATCTGTCCTTCCAAAGTCCACCCCGATCACCCTGTCGGTATCTTGTTGCTTGGGCGGGTTTTTCTCTACGCAAATCTGGATGTAGTAGGAGCCGTCCTTCCGCTGGACTAGGGTGGCCGATTTGGGGTTAGAACCAGCCAGCATCCCACGCTGGTAGTTGCTAATGGCTAGTTCAAAGCGTTCTCTCCCTTCCACCGTGGTCAGCGACACCGTCCAGTCTTTCTCGCGGAATGAAAAGATACGTGCATCGTAGGTAACGAACCTACGCTTGAACTCTTTAACCGGACGGTTGCGCTGTCTCGCCACTTTGCGAGCGCCCGCCACCCGTCTGCACACCTGTTGAGCCAAGTTACTGGACAAGCCGAACCGAGCTCGAATCTCGTAGTAGCAAAGGGATTGCAGTTTGACCGCGTTGACGATCTTCTCCGGCGTGTTCTGGTTGACCCAGTTCAATGCCTGCACAAAGACATCCATCGTCGCGTCCAATTTGGCGGCTTGTGACGGGAACGCCTTGAGCTTACAGGATATGGTCAGGACTTGGCTCATAAGTTCATTGTACTTCATCAAAGCGCATTTCTCCCGGCACTGACCCTACGGGTACAGTGCGGGGCTCCTGCGATTTCTAGCTGAAGAGCGATCTGCACGCCCGGTAAGAAGTCAGCAAGCTGCCCTGAGGGATCCCCTTATTTAGGATCCACCAGGGATCCCATGAACAACACGGTTTGGGCCGCTGGGTTGCCGCCGGATCCGGAGGCCACAATGGCAAACCAGAAGGGCCGATCTGCCACAAATTGAAAGGGCTCTTGCCGGTCGACAGCAGTCCGGGAGACGATCACCCCAGTAGCGGCTGCCGCCTCGGATCCCTCTTCGTTCACTTCAATTGCTGCTTTGTGCAGGACTCTGCTGATCCGCGCTGGCTCTGGGGTCATCTGGCTGAAGTCGGCTCGGTTGGAAAAGGCAATCCCCAGGCCCAACTGTTGTAGAACTGAAGTGAGATCCGTTTCATAAGCCAATTCAAATCTCGGGATCCGTACCGAACCGGCACGGGGGCGCAGGGATCCCGTCCATTCTTGCCAAGTTTCCGGGCTCAGCTCTGCCCGCAGCGATTCCAGCTTCACTCCCTTCTTGGGCAGCAGGATCAGCATTTCCAGTTCTCCTTCCCCGTAGGGCAGGCTCACCACCTGCAACTGCTCGGTTTCCAGGTAGTCGTAACGACCTGATTGAACCATCATGGGTACTCGGACGCGGCGGCCATCCAACCGAGTAAAGGGCTGAGTTTGGGTGCGCTCCGGATCGAAGGGCTGAGTCCACTCGCCTTTGAAGTAGATGGCATTGAGCAAAACCATCAAATCCTCGCGGCTGAGGCGATCCACAATGCGGTTGATCTTGCCCTGGGTGCGCTCGGCCACCCAGCCGTTGATCTGGTTCACCGTTTGCCGGGATCCCAAATTCACCCGATTCACCACCGCTTGGTAGTAGGTGGCCAAAGCCTGCAAAAACTGGGGCTGTAAGGTGAGGGTTTGATCCACCCAGAGGCCGTTGGCCATTTGCACCTGGACTGGCCCTCCTGCCGGGGATCCCTCCGCCAGCCAGCCCACCATTTGGGCATTGCTCCAGTTCAACTCATTGAGGGAAAGGTCCTGTGCCTCCAGCACCTCGGCCATTGCCGTTTGAGTCTCCCCAGAGGCGCCGTTGTAGAGCATGCTCAGGGCCAGGCGGATGCTCAAGGGGGAGAAAAAGAGGTTCTCTTGGGGCTGCTGACGGAGCAGGTGATCAAACAGTTTCAGCGCAAAGCGGCTTTGGGCTTGTTGGGCCACGGTCTTTTCCCCATACCCTTCCCCATAGGTCACCGTTGGCTCAAAGGGAATCCGCACCGGGGTTTCCTGTGAACGGGATCCCATCCCGTGAGTGGGCCAGAGGCCCAGGCTCAGTAAACCCAGCAGAGCCAGAAGAGGGATCCGGCTCACCGAGGATCTATTGAATCTATTGAAATTGAAATTGAAAGGGTCTTTCATACGGCTCTCCTGGCAGGGTGGGGAACGATAAAGTCTATGGCTATGCTATCGGGTCGGTTGTGGGCTGCCCTTGCCCAGGGCCGCCATTCCGGCTGCGCTCAAGGGGGAAAAGCACAGGCCGCTTCCGGCAAGCAAGAATTGGCAAGGCTCTCCCAGGGGGGAACTTCCTGCGTCTGGCTGGTCAAGTCGCAGCAGCAGCGTCTGGCGCGATAGGATGAAGCCTGCACAGGAGAGTGCCACATGGTTCTGTTCACGATACACGTTCCAAAAGGGTGCAGAGTCGCCTTGGGCCTGGCTCTACTGCTCCTGGGATCCGGCTTGGGATGTACTGCTGCCACGGAGAGATCTCCCGCCTCACAAACTCAGGTAACCGAAGCCATCTCTCCATCCCCCCCAGCCATAGGGCAGCCCCAGCAACTGCCGGTTGAAGCCGAAGTCACCCTTGCCGGCCAACGCTTTGAGCTAGAGGTGGCCCGCACCCCTGAGCAACAGCGCTTGGGCCTGATGTTTCGCACCGATTTGCCGCCGGATCGGGGCATGTGGTTTCCCTTTGATCCGCCCCAGCCAGCTTCTTTTTGGATGTTCAACACCCTGATCAACCTGGACATCATTTTCCTTCACCAAGGCAAGGTGGTGTACATTGCCGCCGATGTGCCCGGCTGCCCCGCCCAACCCTGCCCCACCTATGGGCCGCCTCCTTCCCAGTTGGTGGACGGTGTGCTGGAGTTCCGTGGCGGGACGGCTGCTGCTTTGGGTTTGGCCGTTGGAGATCCGGTCGAGATCCGAGAGCTTCAGCCCGCAGCCCCTTGATCTCTCCCTCCCTTGGGGACAAGGAAGACGGGCTCGAAGATGATCTTTTGAAGAATTTTTGCGATGATTTTTGAGAGTCGCCAACTGAGTCCATAAAAGAGGCGACCGCGAGCTCAGGATTGGTTTGGCCACCGCAAGCGAGTCTATGGATGTCAGCAGCGTAAGTCATTGGATAGGGGTGGGGGCTGTCGCCCTAGCCTCCATCCTTTGGGCTGAGATCGTGCGGGATGTGCGCCATTGGCTGGCCCACCGGTGGCCCTGGCTGATGCCCAAACACATCCTGCACCACCGCCTGTTCCGCCCCGACCTTAGCGTGGTGGATGCACAGCTGTACCGAGAATCCCAGTGGCACCACGACGTTCCCGAAGCGGCGACGATGATCCTGGCCGGGATCCCTTGGGTGGTGGTATTGGGCCAGGGATCCCTGCTGTACGGCCTGGCGGCAGCGGTGGGGGTGGTCTACTCGGCCAGTTTCTGGGTGGCTGGTATGCTGCGGGGTTGGGGGCTGGCCCTGCAGACGGATATCACCCACCAGCCGGGGCCTTTCCCCGTTCCTCCCAGCCAATGGCATGTCAACCGCGCCTACCACTGGCGGCACCACTTCGACGATACCAACGCCTATTTTTGCGGCACCCTGACTCTCGTAGATCGGCTCATGGGCACCAGTCTCTCCTTGAAAGGCAAGCGAGTAGCCGTCACCGGCGCCTCCGGCACCCTGGGCCGGGCCTTGCTCAAGCATTTTCACCAGCAGGGGGCCAAAGTCATCGCCCTCAGCTCCCATTCGGATTCGGTTCACATCGAAGTGGACGGCCAGATCCAGCCGGTGGAGACCGTTCGCTGGCAGGTGGGGCAAGAGGGATCCCTGGCAGAGCTGCTGGAGCGGGTGGATATCTTGGTGCTCAACCACGGCCTGAACGTCCACAGGCAACGGGATCCCGAGTCTGTCCGCCAGTCCTATGCCGTCAACACTTTCTCCAGTTGGCGCCTAATGGAGCTGTTCTTCCAGACGGTGCGCGGCAACCCTGAGATGGCCACCAAAGAGGTGTGGGTGAACACCTCAGAGGCTGAGGCTAGCCCTGCTTTCAGTCCCCTCTACGAGCTCTCCAAGCGGGCCCTAGGCGATCTGGTTACTCTGCGCCGCCTCGATGCTCCCTGCACAGTGCGCAAGCTCATCCTCGGCCCCTTCAAGAGCAAGCTCAATCCCATCGGGGTTATGTCGGGAGATTGGGTGGCCGCTCAGATCTTGGCCCAGGCCAAACGAGACTGCCGCAACATCATCGTCACCATCAACCCCCTGACCTACTTGCTTTTCCCCCTGAAAGAGCTGGCTGTGAGCACTTATTTCCGCTTGTTTAGCCGTCGGTCTCCCCAGCCAGGGATCCCTGCCCCCAACCCAGATCCTGCAGGTGGGGCCGAGTCCGGTGATTTGCCTTTGGTTTAGTTAAAAGGAACTAGATCCCAACCCGTTCCATAGCTCTATGGCATTGGGCGCAAAAGTGGAGTAAGACAAGAGCAGGTTCCTTGGCGTGCCAATGGGAACTTTTGGGGAGCGAGAGTGCCCTCCTTGGGTTTGCAGAAATACAGCAGTTCGATCCCTGATGAGCGTTGGGTGTGAGGAGTAGGAGTGAGCGTGAACATGGTGCGACAGTGGGTGAGCGCAGTACTCTGCGTGGTGGGTGGATCGTTGATGTCGGGGCTTTTGTCCGGCTGTGCCATCCCGATGCCTTCGGCATCTGCGGGAGTTTCTGAAGTCCAAGTGCGCTTGGTGCATGTGGCCCCCAATGCCCCTCGGATCGACTTGGAAGTGGGAGGGGTGAGAGCTGCTCGGGGCATAGCCTATGGCTCGGTGAGCGAGTACGTGCGCATACCGGCGGGCGAGTACGACATTGTTTTGTTTTCAACGCCTGAGAACCCTGGCCAGCCTGCGAGTTCTGCGGTTGCGGCCAGAACCGTAGCCAATCTCAGGGGCGGGGGAGTATTCTCGGTGGTTGCTGCCAACGAGCCGAATCGCATGACGGCCCTGGTGCTGGAAGACAACATCCATCCGCCCTTTGATCAAGCCCTGGTGCGGTTTGTCCACGCTGCCCCTGATGCGCCGGCCCTGCAATGGCAAGGGGAGCAAGGGCGGGTACTGCTGCCCCAGTTGGCGTTTGGACAAGTATCCACCTTTCAAGCTATGCGCCCCGGCTTTACCCAAATTCAAGTGGCCATAGCCCCTTCAGCCTCCGCGCCAGGTGTGCAGTCGGCTCCCAGCCGGAGCATTCCCCTGCAGCGGTTTGACCTGCAGCTGGAGGCGGGGAAAGTCTATACCCTCTATGTAGCGGGATTGTTGCGCAGCAATCCGGCCCTAAGCCTGGTGCTGGCAGAGGAAACTCGAGCTCGCAGGCTCCTATAGCCAAGGTGTTTCGGTCTCTCTTCTCCTTACACTGAGTTAAGGAATACCTCAGGGTGGGGGCAGATAGGGAATATGCTCTGTGGTGGAGCAGGCCAATGCCGTTGGCGTTCTCCGCTGCCAATATGATCTTACAAGGATCTCAGAATCCTAACATGCGGTGCGAAGCACTAGGGGATGCAGCCTGTGGATGCTTTGTTTCAAGTTGTGGTGCTGAATCAAACCCCAGATCCAGAACGGGTCATCTACCAGGCAATGCACCAGGATTACAGCCCTGATTTTGTCACCTCAGAAAGCCGGATCCCGGAAAAGTATGGAGAGGCCGTGGTGCGGCATTTGCTGGAGGGCAACCGTGGCCACTATGGGCCTCTAGAGCATCCTCAGATCACCTTTGGGGTGGGCTATTTTCCCCACGCCGTCATGCAACAGGCCCGTACTCATCGGGTGGGAATTTCTTTTGATGTTCAATCCTTCCGATATACAGGCCAGCAAATTGCCGATTTGGGCAAAAAGCTCTTGTTCGCGTCAGCGGTGCGGAGCACAACCGAGACTGCTGCTCCTGTTGGCGAGACCGGCTACGGTTGCGTCAGCGATCGCGTCAGCGGGCCGGAGGCCTATCGCGACAGCGGTGCGGAGCACATTGCGGAGCACAGTGGCGGGACGGAGTCCTCCTTGTCTTTGCAAGAGCTGGAAACTTTGTTTTACGTTCCTGCCAGCGTCAAGGAGGGCAAAGCCAAAACCCGCCAGGGCTGCAAGCCCATCTCCCCCGCAGCTTTGGATATCATTCTTGCGCAATATCGCAGCCAGGCCATTGCTTATTATCGCCTGGTAGAAGAGTGCGGATTGCCCTATGAAGATGCCCGTAACATCATTGGCTACGGGATCCGACAACACTTCGTGGTCTCTTTCAATTGCCGTAGTCTAATGCATTTTTTGGATTTACGAGCCAAAGAAGATGCTCAACGAGAAATTCAACATCTGTGTGAACTGATTTGGCCCCACTTTGAAGCGTGGTGTCCCCACGTGGCGGCCTGGTATCGTAAGCATCGCTGGGGAAAGGCTCGATTATCCCCCTAAACTTAGTTTAGATAGATATGCTCTGCTAACCCCTTCTGCGGCTAATCCTGTTTTTGATCTTTTGTTGGGTTACGGGTATGGATCCCGAAGCTTATGAGCAAATGGCAGGCTTGGAAGACCGGCATTGGTGGTTTTTGGGTCGCCGTCACATTCTGAGTCGGGTTATTGGATCCCTGTCGCTTCCCCCCTCTGCTTATATTTTGGAAGCTGGCTGTGGTAGCGGCGGCAACCTGGAGATGTTGTCCAGATTTGGCAAAGTTTGGGCTATGGAAAAGAGTGAAATTGCACTGCCGCTGGCCCAAGCTCGCGGTATTGGGATCGTGGCAGAGGGGGAGTTGCCAAACCAGATCCCCTTTGGTTCTCAACGATTTGATTTGATTGCTTTGCTGGATGTGCTGGAGCATCTGGAGAATGACAAAGAAGCTCTCCTAGCCCTCAGTCAAAGGTTAACCCCATCTGGCTACTTAGTTGTAACTGTTCCGGCTTATCCGTGGCTGTGGAGTTTACATGATGAGCTTAATCATCACAAGAGACGATATACCCGCGGGCAACTTTTGTCGTTGCTTAAAAGCTCAGGTCTAGAAGTTTATACCCTTGTTTTCTTCAACAGTTTTCTTTTCCCAATCATTTCAGGGATCCGCATAATGCAGAAAGTGCTTCGCCTGAGGGAAAGCCAAGATCTGAAAATGCCGCCGCTTTGGCTCAATCGACTGCTGACGGGTATTTTTGCTGCAGAAGCCTATCTGATACCTAAGTTTTCTCTGCCCTTTGGTGTATCTCTGCTGGCAGTAGCCGGCCCGGCAACGAAATCGTAGTATCCTGTCATCATTGCTGTTCTCAGACTGCACTTTGATCATTGCTTAAACTCTCATGTTTCGACATCCAATGTCTGCAATTCTGGTAGTTTCTACAACAGCCTTTTCCGAAGGTACTTAACCCACTCAACAGGGATTTTTATCTCTTGCATGATGAGGATCCCAATTACTTAAAGAACTTATTTTGTGTCAGCAGCATGAAGTCCTTTGAAGCTGGGAAGGGCCGTCAATAGAATTATCTGGTGAGGGCTACCCATTCAAGTTTTGGTCAACACTGATCTTGTCCAATAGCCTCAGATGCACAATCTTTTCTGTAAGATTGTCAACAGTCTTGATGCCGAAGGAGATAACCCTTGGCCGAACGCGGCTATAAAACTCGTCTGGATCTGCATCGTTTGTGGGTGCCCTTGGCCTGTTTTGGCGATGGCCTTTGTATTTGGTTGGCCTTTGGGGCGGGCTACTGGCTGCGCAGCTTGCGTCCTCATCAGCTCTTGCCTTGGGATGTCTACGCGGCCTTGGGATTGTTGACCGCCCTCAGTTATTGGGGCATTCAGGCGGGCTTAGGCGGATACGGTGAGTCGAAGCGCTTGTCTCGCTTTGAAGAATGGGCCAGTTTGCTGGTGGGGTTGGGATTGACGTTTGGTTTGGTGCTGGCAGGGGCCTTTTTCGTTCGCTCGGTCTCTTTGTCGCGGCTGGTGGTGGGCTACGCCGGCTTGTTGGCTCTGCTGAGTTTGACTTTGGTACGGGTGGGGTTGCGGCTGGGCATGGGCTGGTTGTGCTCTAGGGGCTACGGTCGGCGGCAGGTCATCTGGGTGGGATCCTGGTCGGTGTTGGCGGAAGTGTTGGAGCGATTGCAGCGATCCCCGCAGTTGGGCTTCCAGGTAGTCGCCTGGGCAGGCGTAGAGCAAGGCTCTTTTGAGGAAGATCTCCCATCTCAAAATGGGGATCCCTGTCAAGATTCATATCCAGTACTAAACACCGCCCGCCCTACCTCTGGCGGGGTTGAGTCTGCCGACAGGACTCTGTCCGGCTCATCCCGAGGAACCCTCTCCTGCTTGTGCAGTCAGCTTGAGCCTTCCTGGTCGGCTCTTGAGCGTCTGGATCTGGTCCATTTGATTGCCTATCTGCAAGCCCACCCAGAAGTGCAGGAGGTGTGGTTTGGGCAACCGGAGCTGGCAACTGCTCCTCTGTTGCTCAGTTTGCAAACATTGTCGGTGCAGGTGCGCTTGGTGCCGGATATCTTAAGTTTTTTAACGGTGAACTTCAGCCTGCAGTCTCTCGACGGGATCCCGCTGCTAACTCTGCGTCAGCCCCCTTTGCGCTACGCCCACAACCGGTTCCTCAAGCGAGCTGTAGACATCCTAGGAGCTTCCCTGGGCCTGATCTTGCTTAGCCCTCTGTTTTTGATTATTGCCCTGCTGGTAGCCTGCAGCAGTCCTGGCCCCATTCTGTATTGGCAAGAGCGGGTGAGCTTGGACGGGCGTCGCTTTTGGATTGCCAAGTTCCGCACCATGCGAGTGGATGCTGAGGCAGCTGGCCAGCCGGGCTGGACGCGCCCCGGGGATCCGCGCCGAACCAAGATAGGAGCCTTTTTGCGCCGCACCAACCTGGACGAGCTGCCCCAACTGTGGAACGTCCTGAAAGGGGAAATGAGCCTAGTGGGCCCCCGCCCAGAGCGGCCCTACTTTGTCGAGCAGTTTAGCCAGGAGATCCCCAAGTATCCTGATCGGCATTTGGTGAAAAGCGGCCTCACCGGCTGGGCCCAGATCCACGGCCTGCGGGGAGATACCAGCATTGCCCGCCGCACCCAGTATGATCTCTACTATGTGCAAAACTGGTCGCTGTGGCTGGATCTGCGCATCCTGGCCATTACCCTCTGGCAAGGGATCCGCGGACGGCTGGCCGGATACTAGGGGTTAGCGTATGCCATTCTCCCCCCAAGAGCTGCTCTACGAGGGCAAGGCCAAGCGCATCTACCGCACTGCCGATCCCAGGGTTTATCTTTGCCAATACAAAGACGACGCCACGGCCTTCAACGCCCAAAAGCGGGGATCCATCGCCGGCAAGGGAGAGGTGAATTGCACCGTCTCCAGCCATGTGTTTGCCTACCTGGCGCAGCAAGGGATCCCCAACCATTTCTTGGCCCAAACCGGCCCCACCGAGATGCAGGTGCGAGCCTTGCACATCCTGCCTTTGGAAGTGGTGGTGCGCAACCGCACAGCGGGTAGCCTCTGCCGACGGCTGGGCCTGGAGCAGGGCCTTCCCATCGAGCCGCCGCTGGTGGAGTTCTATTACAAAAACGATGCCTTGGGGGATCCCTTGGTGACCCCAGATCACATCCGCCTATTGCAGTTGGCCACGCCGGAGCAGGTGGAGCGCTTGGGATCCCTGGCTTTGGCCATCAACAACCATCTGCAGGCTTTCTGGCGAAGCTGCCGCCTAGAGTTGGTGGACTTTAAGCTGGAGTTTGGCCTGGACGAGCAAGGGCAGATCTGGCTAGCGGATGAGATTAGCCCCGACACCTGCCGCCTTTGGGATCGGGGGGGATCCGAGCCGCGAGTGCTGGACAAGGATCTCTTTCGCTTTGATCTGGGGGATCCGGTGGCTGGCTACCAGGAGGTGTTGCAGCGGGTGCTTCAGGCAGTGGGATCCCAATTCCTTCTCTCCTAGAGGGAGAGGAGCCAGGGGTGAGGGACTATAATCGCCTCAGCGATCCCACTCCTTTAACGCCCGAGCCTCCTTTCGCTTGTCGGGATCCCGCCATGACCTCTCCCCGCCCCCCCTACCCCGGCGAGCGTTTCCGCCGCCAACTGGCCGACCTGCTGAACACCTGGGTGGAGCAGGGGTTGATTGAACCTGAGCAGCGGGATCGGCTGTGGGAGTACTACCAACTGGATAGCTTGCCCCGAGCGGCCGGCAGCCGTTTTGTCTTGGTGCTGCTACTGTTTGGCGCAGTTCTGGTAGGCCTGGGGGTGATCTCCTTCGTGGCGGCCAACTGGGCTGCCATTCCCCGCTGGGCAAGAGCCTGGGGGTGCTTGGCCCTCATGGTAGGGCTGCAGGTGGCTGGCTTCCAGGTTTGGCAGCAGGGATCCCGACGGCTGGGCAGCGCCCTGCTGATAGCCGGTGAACTGACCCTGGGAGCCTGTATTGGCCTGATGGCGCAGTGGGTTCAGCTTGGCGGATCCGCGGCAGGCCTGTTTTGGGCCTGGGGGATGGGCGGTTTGGCCATGGCCTACGGCTTGCGTCACAGCCCCAGTGGTGTACTGGCCTGCCTTCTGCTGGGCTTGGGGATGGTAGCCGACTTCGTGGATTGGGGGACTGTCAACTTCCTCTATCCTTGGTTGACCCTGGGCCTGCTGGTTCCTCTGGCCTATTGGTGTTGCTCTCGCTGGGTTTTTGCCCTGGCCGTGGTGAACTTTGGCCTGGCGTTGCAAGGGTTAGCCGAGCGTTTGGGCAGCTCTTTCCAAGGTTTAACCCTTTTGCATCTGCTTGGTGTTGCAGTTGTGTGGGGGTTGGGTCTGTGGCACCAACGCCATAAGCCTTGGCTAAGCCGGGTTTTAACTGAAGGAAGGGATCCAGAGCTTCCCGGCGAGCTGGAGCAAGGCTTGGATTTGGCCCCGACAGCCCAGAACTTGGCTCTGCTGGGGCTGGGTGTCCTGCTCTATGTCTGGAGCTTTGTCGGGACGTGGGTCGATCTTTCCGAGGATCCCCTCTGGAACGTTGGGGATCCCTGGGCGAGCTTGTCGGCAGTGGGGTTGCTGCTGCTGACGGGCTGGGGCTGGTGGCAGGGTTGGCAGGAGAAGAGATCCCAGCCCGTTTCGTCTTGGCTGAAGGATGCTGCTGTTCTGATTTCTCTGGTTGCCTTGGCGCTTTTGCTGGGGATCGGCAGCGCTGTGCCTTTGAACGTGACGGCAGGAGCAGCCTTGGTCCTCTTTGCCCCCTGGATAGTGACCTTGCTGTTGCTGGGGCTGTCAGCAGTGCTCTGCTGGGAAGGGCTACAGCAAGGGCGGCGGGGGCGCTTCTGGCAGGGACTGTTGGGGCTAACCCTGGTGGTGCTGACCCGCTTTTTCGAGTACCCAACCGGCCTGTTGGCCAAGTCGGCGGTGTTGGTGGCCTGTGGGATCGGGGTAATCTGGCTGGGGCTGAAATTTGAGCGGCGGATTTTCTCCCGTCTCTAATTCTTGCCCTTCTAGGAAGCCAAGCCCCGCTACATGATCAAGCAAAGGAAAAAGCTGGAATTGAGCTGGAATTCACAAGAATTTACAAAGTTTAAGGAACCTGCTTGTATTCCCCAATGTCTTTGCTAGTAAATTCTCAGCTTTGGCTTGAGCTGAGAAGGAAGTGGGCATCTCTATCAAGATTTGGAGAATACATAGGACTGCGTCTAGGCATTTTGGCTTTGCTACTTACGCCCCTTTGGGAGAGTGGTTTTCTTCCAGGTACTGCCTTGGCTCGAGATCATTTTTTGGTGGCTCAGGCTCCAGGGCCAGCCAGGCAGCCTATACCTGGCCCTGAAAGATTGAGCCCCTCCCCTCGATTAGCTCCCAGGTCTCCGGGAGAACCCTCAGAGGTTTTAGATGAGCTTTTCCGCCAGATTCCTTCCCCACCTTCGCCAAAACCTCTGCCTGGCCTTCCGTGCTCGAGACCCATGGTGTTGCGCTCAGTAACCCTCAGCGCTCCTCCGCCAAACCCTGCTTCCCCCCTGCCATCGGAGGTTCCACCCCAAATTTGGACAACTCTCCAGGGCCCTTTCGGGACAGTCAACTGGGGAGAGCCCCAAGCCAATAAACTCTTTGCTCATACCTTCCAATGGAGCCCCCCTTGTAAAACGGGCTGCCGGATGGGAGGCACCCTTACGTTTACCTATCGCAATAACTTGCAGGCAACAAGTAACACAACTCCTAATGCCGGGAACGACAAGTACTACCTATACAACGGCGGGACTTTAACTCAAGCGGGGTTTTTGTATACTTCCCCAAGTCCGCCTGGCCAAACCTTCACCAAAACTCTAACCCTCTCGCCGGCAGAGATTGCCAACAACCGAGTGACCTTAGTAGTTCAAGATGATACGGCGGTTTTGCAAGCTAAGCTAGAGCTTAGATACTGCTGCTGCGAATGCGAATTTCCCATTTGAGTGCAATTCACGTAGGGGGGACTTCATTGTTCCCCCTTTTCTTCAGCTGACCCTAGCTGAAGTTCTCAAAGCCTACTCAGAAAAAGTAGGAAAGCCTAACGGCGGGCCTGGGCAAAAATGGCTTGCAAAATCTCGTCGGCCCCCTGCTGTTTTAGCTTTTCTGCAAGAGCCATCCCCACTGCCTCGGGATCGGCGGTGGATCCCATTTGGCTGTCGCGGATGAGCCGCCGGCCATCCAGGTCGGCCACCATACCGGTTAGGTGCAGCGCCTCCCCTTGGACTTGGCTGTGAACGCCAATGGGCACTTGACACCCTCCTTCCAAAGCCCGCAGGAAAGCTCGCTCTGCCAAGCAGCGGGCTGTGGCCTCCGCATCGGCCAAGGGTCGGATAAGCTCCAGAATCCGCTCATCTCCCTGCCGACACTCGATTCCCAGGGATCCCTGGCCAACCGCGTACAGAGACACGCTGGGATCCAGCACCTCGTGGATCCGGTCGGCTTTGCCCAGGCGCTTCAACCCGGCCACTGCCAAAATAAGGCCGTCGTACTCTCCCCTCTCCAGCTTGGCCAAGCGGGTGTTGAGGTTGCCCCGCACATCCTTAAAGTGCAAGTGGGGAAAGGCATGGCGCAGTTGGGCCAGCCGCCGCAGCGATGAAGTGCCGATCACCGTCCCCTCTGGCAGGGTGGCCAGTTGGTAGCTGCGCAGCTCCTCTCGCAGCACCAAAGCGTCCAACGGATCCTCCCGCTGCGTAATTGCTCCCAACATCAAGCCCTCCGGCAGGCGGGTGGGTAAGTCTTTAAGGCTGTGTACCGCCAAGTCGCTGCTGCCGTTGAGCAGGCTAACTTCCAATTCCTTGGTAAAAAGACCTTTGTCCCCAATTTTGGCCAGTGCCACATCCAGGATGATGTCTCCCTGGGTGGAAAGGGTGTTGAGCTCCAGAGGTAATCCCGGATGGTGTTCTTGCAACTGACCCATCACCCACTGGGTCTGCACCAAAGCCAACTCGCTTTTTCGAGAGGCAATCCGCACCGGCTTGGTGATCCCAGCAGAGGGCTTGGAAGGGGTCGAGGCCCGTTCGCTCATGGCTGCCGCAAAAAAAGAGCACTGTTTCTCACGCTAGCCGAATCTGTGCCAGGGCAAGGCGGCGGCCTTTAAGATCCTTAACCAAAATTGCAGCTTCCCGAAATCAAGACTTTACCGCAGGGATCCCAGCCGGTAGGATAAGTAGATGGATTCTCCGGCTCGGCGGGGGAGGATCCGGTCTGTCAAGCTCCTCTTCCCCAACCCCAGAGCTTTTGAGGGGAGCTTTCTACAATGGGCACAAGCCCCTGGTTTGGTTGGTCGTCTGCCTGGATGAGTCTTATGGAAGAAAACAACGTCAGCAACGGCACTCAATTACTGCTCAAGCGCAACATTCCCATCAAGGTGGTGGTCACACCCCTTTGGAAAAAGGAAATGCAGGAGCAATTGGAGCGGCAGATCGAAGCCACCGATGCTCAGATGCAACAGCTGGAGTTTCAGGGCAAGCGGGCTATTGCCGAACTGGAGAAACAGAGCCCCAACCCCAACAGCCCCCAAGTGCTCCAACAGGTGGAAGCGGTGAAAAGCCGCGTGAACGAGCAGAAAATCCGCCTCTTGGATCAGAAAAACCAATTGTTGCAGCAGATCAACCAACTGAGCACCCTGGAGCTTAACCAAGAAGTGCTGCAGGGCAATGTGGAGAGCTTCTTCCGAGTCCAAAAAGGAGACAACCTGATCCAGAAAATGCAGGTCGAGATCCTTCTGGAAGATGGGGTGATCAAAGAGATTCGCGGTAACCCATAGGCTACTCACCCCCTTGCCGGAGAAGCGGCAGTCGGGATCCCCAATTTTTCTCGCCTGTAGGTTCTCGAGAACTCCGTTTCGCCAACACAATGGGTGACAATAGGTAACAACCTCTTAACAGCCTTTGGGTTAACGCTCGCACAGGCTGGCGAGGTTGGGTAACATTGCCGCCCGGGGGAGGATTCCCATGTCTGAGTTCGTCTGGTCAGAGCCAGAGCCTCTCGAGGATCTTCATCTTCCCGATTGGTTGCTCACCTCGGCCCAGCGCCGCCGTCTCAAGGCTCTGCTGGTTCTGGCCATGGTGTGGGGGTTGGTCAGCCTGATGCATGTGGTGCCGACGGCCCGTTGGATCACCGTTGGTCTGGCCACGTTCATGGTGATCCACATCAGTCGGTTGTTTCGCCTACAACCGGCGGCCTCCCTACCCCCTCTGAGACTTCCTTCTGCCGACACGACCCGCCGGGATCCCAGGTCAACAGATAACAGCGATGACCCTAACAACAATGACTCTGTCCTGCCAATGCAACGGGATGGGCAGAGCGGGCTTTCTGAGTTGGGCGGGCTGGCCTTGCCCCGTGTGGCTGTGTTGATCCCAGCCAAGAATGAGAGCGCAGTGCTCCCACGGCTGTTGCACAGCTTGACCCAGCTCCGTTACCCCACCAGCCATCTGGAGCTGTGGGCCATCGACGACAACAGCAGCGATGCCACCCCTGAAGTTCTGCGGGAAGCCCAAAAGCGGATCCCGCATCTGCGGGTTTACCGGCGGCAGCCAGGACGAGGGGGGGGCAAGTCCGGTGCCCTCAACGAGGTACTGCCCCTGACTCAAGGGGAGATCATCCTGGTCTGCGATGCCGATGCTGTGGTGCCTTCGGATTTTCTTGCCCGCACTCTGCCCTTGTTTGTTCAAGTGGGAAGCCTGCGCAGCCGTTTCAGCAGACGGACGGTAGGCGCTGTCCAGGTGCGCAAGGCCCTGAGCAACCCCAACGTCAACTTCTGGACTTTGGGGCAGGTGGCGGAAATGGCCTCTGATGCTTACTTCCAGCAGCAGCGCGTGGCTGTGAGGGGTATTGGCGAGCTACGTGGCAACGGCCAACTGGTGCGGCGAGATGTTTTGGAAAAGTGCGGCGGCTGGAACGAGGCCACCCTCACTGACGACCTGGATCTCACCTTCAAGCTGCACCTGGCGGGCGTAGATATCGCCTTTCTGACGGAGCCGGCCATCGTCGAAGAAGGGGTCACCTCTTGGAAAAGTCTCTGGCACCAGCGCTGCCGCTGGGCGGAAGGGGGCTACCAGCGCTATCTCGACTACTGGCCAGGGATCCTCGGTCGCCGGATGGGGATGGCCAAAACAGTAGATCTCTGGGCCTTCTTTATTTCTCAGTACTTGCTGCCGATGGCCTTGGTTCCCGATACCCTCTGGGTGCTGTTGACGGGCCACTCCTCGGTGCTGCTCCCCTTGAATGCTCTGGTGATGGGCTGCCTGACGGTGGCTTTTTACCGGGGGCTACGCCAGGTGGAGGGCTTGCGCGGACGGCGACTTTGGTGGCACACCGCCCTGGGCTTGGTCTACATGCTCCACTGGCTGCCGGTTATGATCGCCACAACCGCTCGCATGTGTGTACAGCCCAAGCGCCTAAGGTGGGTGAAAACTGTTCATCACGGCGCTTGAGGTCAGCAAGTTGGATCCAATCCTGCTATCCTAGTCAAGCACCTGCTCACGCCCTGCTCGACCATGGCCCGCCTCTACTACGACACCGACGCCAACCTGGAGCCTTTGGCCGATAAAACCGTTGCCATCATCGGCTATGGCAGCCAAGGCCACGCCCACGCCCTCAACTTGCGCGATAGCGGTGTCCAGGTCATCGTTGGCCTTTACCCTGGCAGCCCTTCCTGGCCCAAAGCCGAGCAAGACGGCTTAATGGTCAAAACGGTGGCGGATGCTGCCGCTGCCGCCGATTGGGTAATGGTTTTGCTGCCCGATGAAGTGCAAAAGGCCGTTTTCCAGGGCGAAATCCGTCCCCACCTGCAGCCGGGGAACGTGCTCCTCTTTGCCCACGGCTTCAACATTCACTTCGGGCAGATCCAGCCGCCGGCAGACGTGGATGTCATCATGGTTGCCCCCAAAGGCCCTGGGCACTTGGTGCGGCGCACCTACCAAGCGGGGGAAGGGGTGCCCTGCCTGTTTGCCGTCTATCAAGATGCCTCGGGAATGGCACGGGAGCGGGCCATGGCCTATGCCAAAGCCATCGGTGGCACGCGGGCCGGCATTTTGGAAACCACCTTCCGGGAAGAGACCGAAACCGACCTCTTTGGCGAGCAGGTGGTGCTCTGCGGTGGGCTGACGGCTCTGATCAAAGCGGGGTTTGAAACCTTGGTGGAAGCGGGCTACCAGCCGGAACTGGCCTACTTCGAGTGCCTGCACGAGGTGAAGCTGATCGTGGATCTCATCGTCGAGGGCGGCCTGGAAAAAATGCGCCAGAGCATCTCCAACACGGCAGAATACGGCGACTACACCCGTGGCCCCCGCATCATTACGGAGCAAACCCGCGCCGAGATGAAACGCATCCTCGCCGAGATTCAAAGCGGCCAATTTGCCCGTGAATTTGTCTTGGAAAATCAGGCCGGCAAGCCAGGGTTTACTGCGATGCGGCGCCGCGAGGCCGAACACCCCATTGAACAGGTGGGCAGGGAGCTGCGGGCCATGTTTAGCTGGCTAAAGAAATAGGTCGGATATCTGGAGCTGAGGGTAGACCATCTCTGTGCTGGATCTGAAGCTGCTGCGGGATCGCCCTGAACAGGTACGCCAAGCCCTGCAAAACCGCCGGGCCACAGTCGATCTGGATGGGATCCTGCAGTTGGATCGGGAGCGGCGGCAGTTGGAGACCCGCAAGGGATCCCTGCAGGCCGAAAGCAACAGCCTCGGCAAAAAAGTCGGCGAGATCATCCGCCAGGGGGCGGATCCCCAAGGCCCCGAAGTGGCGGCCCTGCGGCAGCGGGGGGTGGATCTCAAGGCCGAGATTGCCCAACTGGAGCAGCAGGAACGGGAGCTGGAAGAGGAGATTCGTGCTCGGCTGCTTACCCTGCCCAATTTGCCCCTGCCCAGCGTGCCGGTTGGCCGAGATGAGGCCGACAATGTAGAGGTGCGCCGCTGGGGTGAGGAGCTAAAGCCGGCCCATCCTGTCCTTCCCCATGACGAGATTGCCGAAAAACTGGGGTTGCTGGAGATTGGCCGTGCGGTCAAAGTGGCCCAAAGCCGCTTTGTGGCTATGGTAGGGGCGGGCGCGGCCCTGGAACGGGCTTTGATTGCCATGATGCTGGAGCGCCACGTTGCAGCCGGCTACACCGAGGTGATCCCACCCTTTTTGGTCAACAGCGCCGCTTTGCAGGGGACGGGGCAATTGCCCAAGTTCGCCGAAGATAGTTTTCGCTGTGCTGATGACGACCTGTGGCTGATCCCGACGGCGGAAGTTCCCCTTACCAATCTGTACCGGGATGAGGTAATCCCTGCGGAGTCCCTTCCTCTCTACTTCTGTGCTTACACCCCATGTTTTCGCCGCGAGGCGGGCAGCTATGGCCGCGACACCAAGGGGCTGATCCGATTGCACCAATTTCAAAAAGTGGAGCTGGTCAAGGTCACTCGCCCAGATCAATCGGAAGCCGAACACGAGAAGCTGGTGCAGGATGCCGAGGCCATCTTACAGATGCTGGAGCTGCCCTACCGGGTGGTGGAGCTGTGTAGCGGCGATTTGGGCTTTGCGGCAGCCCGCTGCTTTGACTTGGAGGTGTGGTTCCCCTCCCAAAATCAATACCGCGAGATCTCCAGTTGCTCCAACTGCTGGGACTTTCAGGCCCGCCGTGCTAACCTGCGCTACAAAGAAGCCGGCCAGAAAGGCACCCAGTTTGTCCACACCCTGAACGGATCTGGCTTGGCGGTGGGGCGCTCTCTGGCTGCCCTGCTGGAAAATCACCAACAGCCGGATGGCTCGATTCGCATTCCCAAGGCGCTGCGTCCCTTTCTCAGCTCCCGGTTTCTCTCGGAAGACGGGATCCTCATTCCTGCTGCCTGAGCTCAAACTCAACAAGATTGGATTGAGATGCTCCTGCCCAGATAGGCGGGTGTTCCCATCTTTTCTCCGACGACGGAGAATTGCAAGCTGTCTCACGGCAGTTTTTTGAAACCTCTGAAATGAACAACCTTGACCTGCCCCCGGCTCTAAAGGGCGAGGATCCCTAACACTTCACAGAGACGATCCACCTGACGGTAGCCTCAATCTTTAGGGTCATTTCAAGTTAGGTTGAGACACTTCCCAAGTGCTCTGCGGTACCGCTTCCGCTATGCAAAAGGGGAGAGGAGCTAGGAAGCAATGCATTCCTACCTTCCTGCCGGGCTGTCCTTCCGCTCAAGATTTGCCCTTGAGGCGATCCAACTCAGCTTGCAATTCGGCGATCTTCTGGCGCAGACGGGCCGCTTCCGAAAGTTCGATGGCCGTGCCTGCCTCGCCCTCGGTATCGCTAATGTCATCAATGGTGATCTTGCGGGGGCCGGCAGTTTGTCTGTATTCCCCCTTGCGGTTGGCGTTGGCAGCGATGGCATCCATGTAAGCCCGCGCCTCCTCAGCGGTCATCGCCCCCCGCTCCACCAGCTCGTCCACCAAAGCTTGCGCCTGCTTGCGCAATTCCATCAGACGGCTACCCGCTTTGCCAGCCACCTTGGCAGCATTATCCGCGGCCACAGCGGCCAGACCCATGCCGAGGTAGAAAGCCTTTTGAGCCCAGTTGGCGAGGGGATTGTCTGTCTCGGACATTGCTAGGACAAGGGGGAGAAAGGCGAGAAGGGGAATGACCCAGCAGAGAGGAAAGTGGGGTAGCAAAGGGCGACCCGGGTTGACGCGCCTGCTCTGAGCATCCCGTGGTGCTGCTATCTTCCGATCCTGACACGGTTTGGGCGTCGGAGCTGCACGGACCCAGGTCTTTCAGTAGCCTAGCATTTTTCCGTTCTGCCCTGCTCGGCTTTCTTGGGCAACAGATGGATTGCTCAGGGGGCTAGGGAGTTTCAGGCGGCTCCAGATAAACAGGGATCCGTTCCACAGCCGTATCGTTGCGCTGCACTTCCTGTTCCTGAACTTGAGGAAGGGTCACCGGCAAGGTCACTGGCTGGGCAACAAAACAACTGGCCACCGGCAGGGCTTGCTCCAGCTCATCCAGAGGGCGCGGGATCACCGCCACCGCGTGCAGTTCCCCAATGCGCTCTGCTTCGTACATGCCGGCATCGATGGCAATGGCCACGTTGGCTACCGTACCGCGGATAATGGCCGTACATAGGCCATCCCCAATGGTCTCGTAGGCCGCCAGTTGGACATCCGCGGTTTTGAGCATGACATCGGCAGCTCCTACCATTGCCGGGAAGCCGCGAGTTTCCAGCAGGCCCACGGCCAAGTTACTGAGGCGGCTGTAGCCGCGGTTTTGTGCCAGTTGAGACAGCTTGCTGCTGATCGGCAGTACCACTTCCAAGTTGGGCAGGGGGCGCGGGATCACCAAACTGGAGATCTCCTCTTGGTCAAACTGGCGGGCCAGCTCAATTCCCTCCTCAATGGCAATGCGCACATCGGCAATTCCCCCCCGCACAATGGCTGTGCAATAGCCCCCCGAGGTTTTCTCAAAGCCGATCAGCGTCACGCCTGCCGACTTGGTCATGGCGTCAGCAATGCGCACGATGACCGGAAAGCTGCGCGTCTGAATCAGGCCCAGGGAGGTTGACATCGGCATCCTAACTACTCACGCCAGTTTAGCCATCAGAGCCGGCTATCCCCAGAGGAGAGCACCTGTCGATGGGGATAAATCTTGCTCAAGAGGCGATCCAATTCCCAATGGCCAGGGATCCCGTTGAGGTTGCGCGTTTTGGTCCTTGGGGAACCGGACTTTTCTTGGGTTTGCTCGGCAGCTTCCTGCCAGCGGCGGGTTTGCTTTTCAACATTGGCCACCGGAGAACTGGGTGGGGGAGACGGCTCAGGCGACATCTCTGGAGCCATTTCCACTGCCGCCGGCGAGGGCTCTGCCGGGATGGGCTTGCTGCCGCCCGCCTCCTGGAGATCGAAACCATAGGTGGGATCCCCGATCAGCGAGCCGGGGGGAATGACTGCTTGGCTGAGCACCGAACAATTCAGCACTGTGGTTTCTGAGCCGATGCAGGCGTTTTTGCCGATGGTGCCCTGCCCGATCACCAGCACCCCCATTCCCAAGGTTGCTCCCGCCTCCACGATGAGGGATCCCCCACAGGCGTGCAGAACGGATCCCATGCCGATACACGCGCCGCGCCCGATGTGAATTCGACAGCCGGGGTTGGCCCGCAGCAGCACCCCTGCCCCAATCCCCGCCCCGGCTTCCACCTGTACCTCACCACTGACAAAATAGCGAGTTTCGTCGTTCTGGCCAGGCAAGGCGCGGAGCGTCATGGAGTTGGGCAAAGTAGAGGCCAACAAAGTGCTCCTCATCGCTGGGGGGTTGGGCTTGAACCAACAGAGGTCAAAAAAAGCTGGGATCCCTCAAGGGGTTTGGATGATTTGCTCCAGCACTCGCCGTTTGGCCTTGGGATCGATCCCCAGCAGGCGAACGTATTCTCCCTGGTGTTCCGCCAGGCAGGCTTCTAGAGCCGCCACCACTTGCGGCACTTGGGTGGCCTCGATGGGGCTACAGCTTTGCCAGGAAGACGTGCGAAAACGGCGCTTGTCCGCATGTTCGGTGCCGATGCGGTAGCCTTGGCTGAGCAACTGCTGCACCTGAGCCACCACCTCGGCGCTGAGGCGGGTGCCAGAAAGGGATCCCTTGGGGGCAGAAGCAGGAGCCGCGGCAGCAGCAGCAGATTTTCCGCTAGGGGTTTGGATGATGCGCTCATAGACCCGCCGTTTGCCTTTGGGATCGATCCCCAGCAGGCGTACATACTCTCCCTGGTGCTCCGCCAGGGCAGCCGTCAGCTTAGCCAACACCTCTGGCCCGCGGGTGGCGCGAATGGCCGGCCCACTCTGCCAGGAAGAGGTTTTGAAGCGGCGCTCGTCGGCATACTCGTAGCCAATGCGGTAGCCTTGGGCCAGCAGCCGATGCACCTCCTCCTGCACCTCCAGATCCAGGCCGGCACTGCCCCCTGCCGCAGGAGCCGTATCTGCCACCACGCCGGTTCCTGCAGGACTGCTGCTCACCTGGCCTTGCGGGGTTTGAATGACCTTCTCCAGCACCCGCCGCTTGCCTTTGGGATCGATCCCCAACAGGCGCACATATTCTCCCTGGTGCTCTGCTAGGGCAGCCTGAACAGCGGCCAGGATCTCCTGCGGCTGACCGCTCAAATTGCCCAAGGTCTGCCAAGAAGAGGTGCGGTAGCGGCGGGCATCGGCCACCTCCAGGCCAATGCGATACCCCTGCGCCAACAAAGTCCGGATCTCCTCCTCCAGCCCTGAGCCAGAGCGAGAGCCGACCGCCCCAGAACCCGGAGCAGCGGCTGCCGAGACGCGGCTGGGCATCCCAGAAACCAGCGCCGGCCCATCGGGGGTTTGGATGATTTGCTCCAGCACCCGCCGTTTAGCCTTGGGATCGATCCCCAGCAGGCGCACATATTCCCCTTGGTGTTCTGCCAGGATGGCCCCCAATGACTGCACCACCTCCGCCTCGTGGGTGCTGGTGATTGGGCTTTCGCTTTGCCAGGAAGAGGTTTTGAAGCGGCGAGCATCGGCATACTCTAGCCCCACGCGATAGCCTTGGGCCAACAGGGCACGAATTTGCTCCACCACCTCCGGCTTGAGAGGGGATCCGCCGCCGTTCCGGCCATTGCCGCGATGGGAAGAATGAGTCATGGGTGCCGTCTCCGTAGCCGTTGAGTTAGAGGTGCGCTGCAGTTCGTTGCGGATGGGAGCGATACAGACGAGGTTTTCGCTGCACTGGTAGCCCTCTCGCAGGGCTTGGTTGATGCCGATCACGTGTTGGGCAAACTTGGCATCGCTATCCTGGACGTCGGGCAGCCGGTCGGCCTCGGCCTGGGTGGTGATGATGGATCCAGAAGGCACGTACTTGCCTGGGGGGATCTCCACATCCTGGATCAGGCAATGCAACATGATGATGCAGCCATCCCCAACCCGAGCGTTGAACACCGTCGAGCGGAAGCCAATAAAGCAGTCGTTGCCCACGTAGGCCGGCCCGTGGATCAGAGCCATGTGGGCAATGGAAGTGTTTCTGCCAATCCAAACGGAGTAGGGTTGGCCGTCTTCTCCTATCACCCGCCCCTGTTCCAGGCCGTGGATGACCACCCCATCCTGAATGTTGGATCTGGCGCCAATGTGGAAGGGGGATCCCTCGTCAGCGCGAATGGAAGTTCCCGGGGCGATCAGCACCTCCGCTTCCACCCGCACATCCCCAATGAGGTTGGAGAAAGAATGCACGTAGGCTGTGGGATCGATCTTAGGCTCCGCCAGTCGGCGAGACCAGGGCGTTGGCGGTGCAGCATAGGTGTGAGCAGGCATAACCGTGAGCCTCTAGAACGCAGTAGGGCGGACAAGGGCAGCAAGAGAGATGAGAAGGGAAGGGATCCCAGCTAGCGTTGATCGCGCTTGTTGTAGAGAGAGCGACCGCCAACGCTGACGGTATCGATGATCGCCATCACCACCGCATCCAGCGGGCGAGTCTGGTTTCCTTGCGGCTGGCGAGCGGCACTGCCTTGGCTAACCAGCACCCACTCGTCAATGCCGGCCCCCACCGGATCGGCAGCCACAGCGTAATCGGGTTGCGGCTGGCCCTCGAGATCGACGTACTGCACCAACAAAAACTTCACGCCCGTTAAGCTGGGATCCTTCTGGGTGCTGGTGACGGTGCCCCGCACAATGGCAATACGCATCAGGGACGGGTGAAGGGACGGATGGCATTTACCCCTTCGCGGAACTGAGCCACATCCTCGGTGTAGCGAATGGGCAACACGTACTCCAGGTTCTCGTGGGGACGGGCGATAATGTGCCAAGACAACAACTGGCCGCCGTTCACCCGCTTCACCGAGTCAATGCCGGCAGCCACCGAGGCTTGCACCTCCGAGACATCCCCCCGCACGATCACGGTGACCCGACCGCTGCTGATTTTCTCGTAACCCACCAGGGTAACGCGGGCTGCCTTGACCATGGCGTCGGCAGCTTCTACCACTGCCGGGAAGCCCAGGGTTTCGATCATTCCAACTGCAATAGCCATAGGTACTCCTTACGCTGAAAGTGAAAGTGGGGTGCGAACTTTCTGGGGTGCGAACTTTACTGAAGTGGGGACTAGGTGCGGAACTGCTCTACCGCCTCGGTATAGCGGATGGGCAACACAAACTCCAGGTTCTCGTGGGGACGGGCAATGATGTGGTGGGAGAGAATCTCACCCCCGCTCACCCGCTTGGCAGACTCCAAACCGGCGGCTACCGAAGCTTGCACCTCCGAGACATCCCCCCGCACGATCACCGTGACCCGACCGCTGCCGATTTTTTCGTAACCCACCAGGGTAACGCGGGCCGCCTTGACCATGGCATCGGCAGCTTCTACCACTGCCGGGAACCCGCGGGTCTCGATCATTCCAACTGCAATAGGCATATCAACTCTCCACTTCTGAACACTCAGTTCCTGAACGTTGTCGAACCCAGCAACAAGGCAAATTGATCTCGCTTGTTGGGTTCGCTCATGCAATCTCCTTTCGATTTCATCAGAGAGATCCTCTGCCCAAATCTCGATTGACAGCTTTTCCCGGCGACACCTACCCCAGCCACCAGAGACCCCCCTCTGAGGGGAGAAGGCTCTGAGCCACAGACCTCCGACTGAAGTCAGAACAGGTTGTAGGAGCCATCAGGGTTAACCGCAACTGTCACTCAGGCGGGCAAAGCTGCCAACTCTGAGCTAAGTCCACATCTTTCTTGTACACAATCGATCATACAAAATCGATTAGGACGACTCAGAGAAGGGATCCCCGACTTAACAAAATGATATCCCTATTTAATCCTGGACGAAAATCAATATTTTTAATTAGCACGATAGCTTTTTATTAAGAGAGGCAAAATTGTTATCAATTCAAAAATAATTCTTGACATCTTTTCAACTTTCACCGCTCATCGACTCCTGGATCATCGGCGCAGTGAGGGGGGCACTTCCAGGCCGTGGGCTTCCATGAGGTCGGCTTGGCCCATCAGGTGGGCCGGGGATCCCTGGGCCCAGATCCGCCCTTGATCCAACAGGATGACCTGATCGCACACCTCCAGGATCAGCTCCAGATCGTGGGAAGCCAGCAGAAAAGTGTGGGCGGCCTGTTGCAAAAAAACTATCAACCGGCGCCGGGCTCGCAAATCGAGGTTGGCTGTCGGCTCATCGTAGAGCACCAACTGGGGCTGCATCGCCAGGATCCCGGCAATGGCAACCATGCGCTTTTCCCCACCAGAGAGGTGATGGGGGGGACGATCGGCCAAATGGAGGGTGCCGGTCATCTGCAGGGCGGCCTGAACGGCAGCCGCAATCTCCGCCTCAGGACGGGCCAAATTGCGCAGTCCGAAGGCCACATCTTCGGCCACCGATGGGGCAAACAGTTGGTCGTTGGGATCCTGAAACACCAACCCCACCTCAGGGCGAAACTGGCCGGGCCGCAGCGGCTGGCCAAACAAACTCACCTGGCCAGAGCAGGGGGGCAACAGGCCGCAGAGGGTGAGGAACAGGGTAGTTTTACCCGCGCCATTGGGGCCGATCACCCCCAGATGTTGCCCAACCTCGACCCGTAGATCCAGCCCTTGCAGCACCGGCGGATGACCGGGATAAGCTGTCCACAATTGGTTCACCTCCACCGCCGGCACCGGGTTCATAGCAAAGCTAGGGCATCCGCACGTCTTTCCAGCGCTCCTGGGTGGCCGTGGGGGTAAGTTGCAAGGTGGGCACACTGGGGCTGGTCAGGTCAATGTGGACGATGTCGTCGGGCGTACACTCGCAGTAGCGGCGCAGATCCCGCATTTGGTTGAGGGTCTGAATTTGCAAGGGCAAGCGGTCGGAAATCGGCCCCAGGTAGACGTTGCCCAGCTCAGTATGCAGGGTGATCCCCGCTCCAGATTGCCAATCCACTGCCCTAATCTGGATTTCGGATTGCTGCAAAGCCTTGAGCAACAGCGCCCATTGGTCTGGGGTGTGGTTCTCCCAGCCCAGCAGCTCCAGCTCAGGCCAAGACGCGGGGGAACGGTAGGGATCCGGAGACAGCCAGTTGCCCTGGACATCCACCCAGCCCAGTTGGTTGCCCCATCGCGCGCGCGCCACAGGTTGCCGTTCCCGCACCTGGACGATGACACCCACCGGCAGCAGCCGCCGCTGCACCTGGACGCTTTCGATGGGAGAGGGGCGGGTCGGGGATCCCAGCAAAGCCCTTTCCAAAACAGCCGGTTGCACCTGCCAAATGTTGAGGGGATACTGCAGGGGCAATTGTGCCCGTATCCAGGCGGGATCGACCCGGTGGGCCCCTTTTACCTGAATCTGCTCTGGCTGACGAATTTGCCAGTGGGGCTGCCGTAGGCCCAGCACCAGCAGCGCCAAGAGGGTCATCGAACCGGTCAGGCGCCAGGATCCCTGCCAAAACCGGCTGCGCCGTTGCCGACGCAAAAGCCGCCTGCGCTGCAAAAGTTGTTCACGGGTGGGAGCAGCCAGAAGCGCCATGGATCCCCCTTCACCCCATCACAGGGTGTGGAGATGGGAAGCATTCCCTGCTTCTATTCAACCCGCAATCTCCTGAACTTGATCTGCGCGCAGCCAAACCGTAGGGGTGGGAACAGCCCCAAACTTAATCTGCAGGTAGTCACCTTTGATATCCACGACTTCTCCGGGGGTCTCGAAAACGTAGTTGGGAATAAAAGGATCGCTTGCCTGCGCTTCTAAGCTACCCTCCAGTTTCTCGCGGATGGCCCGCACCAGGGTGCCTCGCTTAATCGCCATTGCTCCTCCTCAAGTTCAGTCGCAGATTAGCCGGTTCGATAGCAGTTGTATCACGCCTGCCGCTGCCGTGAAGAAGAAAGCTGGGATCCAGCCTCTGGCTCGGCTCTGACGGGGATCAACCTGAATTTGGCCTATTTGCGTCTCAGGCTGCGGGCCATATTGCGGAAGGTATCCATGTCCGATCCCCCCTGACGGCGTGGGCTTGCTCCGCTGCTGCTTGAAGCGGAGGATCCCTGCTCAGCAGCAGTTTCAGGAGTTTTGGCTTGCTCTGTGGACAACTTAACTTTGCTGAGGGAAGAGACCTGCTCCACCACCTCCACCTTCTCCTTGCTGCCGAAATCCTGGAAGGTGTGCTTCACGATCCTGGGGGTGCGCATATACTCGATGTTGCCAAGGGTTTTGGCTTCATCTGGGTCGAGAAAAAAAGTATTGTCGTTTTTCGCTTTCTTTGGGGTTGGCTTAGCAACAGTTTCCGGTGAGGACGTGGCCGCAGCTTTGCCGCGCGAGCCGAACAAGCGCTTGAAGATGCCTACCATGGTCGTTTTGCCTGCAATGGGTAAGGAAGTTGAGCCGGATCCCTAGGCACTGATATTGGCCACCCGCCCTTGGCAAGGTGAGGGCCAGGCCCGGTCATGAAATAATGTTAAGCCAACTTAGAGCACCCTGCCCTCCGGGGCAGAAGGGTTTCTGGATCCCGCACCTCAGAGGGAGAGAGTTTCAACCTCTGGCAAAGGGTTTGGCCGATGGCAATGTAACTCATCCCCAAAGCATCTCAGGATCAGGAAGTTCAGGGATCCCTGTAGCCGACTGCCATACAACCTTCTGGCCGAGAAATTGGCTTACGCTCGCTCCTCTCTTCTAGAGAGCCAGAGGAGTTTCCTCATACGCTAGATGCGTTGTCTTAGCTAGCAGTGGCTATATGGCTATACAGTGAAGTAAGAAGTCCAAAAACTCACTCCAGGCTCAGATAAGTAAAAACTGCAGTATGAAGCTGTGCCTCCAGATCGGCCTGGTAAGAAAACCTTACTGCTGCACTTTTGAGGTGTAGTGTACTTCAACCCTGAGGGGAGCGCCCAGGTTCAAGGCACTGCCGATGCAACGGGCCAAGATTTGAATGTTAAGCCGCTGATCCGTCGATTCTAAACTTGTTGCAAGCCGACTCTTGCTTGGACCAACTACGGGTGAACGCTGTACGCTCATCTTAACAGACTCCCTATTTTGGTGAGGGCTGAACAACCAACTGACTTTCAGGTGATGTTATTGAGGAATCTCAAAGGAATACCGACCAGCAGCATCCAAGAACCTGCTCTTTGAGATTAGGATGATTTGCCCTTCTTGTGCATCGACAACCCTACGGATTTGTTAGGCAAGACACTCTTGGACTTTAAGGGATCCCACGGAAAAAGAATCTCTACTTTGCGAAACTTTGCGAAGCACTTTTGGGTAGAGATGAGGACGACCCGGAAAACTGGCTCTCGGTTCCCTGCGCACGCTCGCCAACTGCCAAGATGCTCTACCCCAAGTGGTTGGGGATCCAGCCGCATCGGGTTGCCCAGCAGAAGTGTTGCCATAGACCCGCGAGAGAGTTCTGTTGTTTGACGGGTTCGGTCTGCTGTGGCCTTCTGTTAAAGAACGGATGCTACCGCTCCATAGGTGGGCATGCTCTATTTTGGGATGAGCCCCCTTATAATGAACATTAGGAATCCAAGTGTCCCTGCTGTCCCTCCGCCTGGCTGGGTTCTCTTCACTGCATACAAGGGAACAACCGAGCCGCAAAGTCCGGGATAGCTGCTGTTGCGTTTTGAGAGGAATCCATGTCTCTAGTTTTTAACCTGGTGAAGCGTTTGCAGCTCATCCTGCTCAGCCTTGTGGTTGGGGGATTGGCTGTGGCGTTCTTGTCCAACCCTGCTGCTGCCGAGACCTACATTGTCAAAATGGGATCTGACAAGGCCCAGTTGGTCTACGATCCGCCTTCTCTCACCATCAATCAAGGGGATACCGTCCAATGGGTGAACAACAAGGTCTATCCCCACAACGTCGTCTTTGACAAGGTGCCCGGTGGAGATGCGGCTTTGGCGGCCAAACTCTCCCACAAGGCGCTGCTTACAGCTCCCAAGCAGGTTGTGGAGTCAGCTTTTGTCGATGTTCCTCCAGGTGAGTACACCTACTACTGCACGCCCCACCGTGGGGCCGGAATGGTCGGCAAGATCATCGTGAACGGCTAAATCCACACCCCAAGTGCTGAACTTCTAGGGATCCCACTTTTGGTTTTGCCTTGCTGGACAGGGATCCCTGCCTTTAGCATAAAAGTTAGCCCTCTCAGGAGTGGGAGGGCTTTTTGGTGAATGAATACGCATTCGACCGGCTTGCCCTGTACTGCACAAGTTTAGTCCACAAACGGGTTCTCTATGACCACCAGCGTTAAAGGTTACCTGCTCTTGGCCGTTTCCTGCCTCAGCGCCATTGCTGCTGTTGGCTCAATTTTCGAGTTGGCTTCTGGCGAGCCGGATTTTGGCGTCGGCCCCACCAGCATCATCTTGGTTGTCGCTGCTCCATTGGCTGTTTGGCTGTTTCAGGCTGCGGTTGGAGCGGCACGGGCCGGCAATACGGCCGGAAAGGGGAGCAAAAAGAAAAAGTGAGAAGATGGTGAGAACCCTAGGCAAATGGATATGGAGTCAGCGGGTTTGCTTCAAAGAGACTTCTGACTCCCTCTCGATTTCAGTCAGTTGGTGAAACTCCGGCAAGAGCTCCCGTTTCTGCACAGTTCCGAGAGCCGATTCCAAGCCGGCGGTAGCTAGGGTACAACTGGAGCCAGAACCATTCAGTACGGTCTCGGTGACCTGTCCGTTTTTGTCGATCCGATATTCCACTTTGATGTATTCAGGCATCCGCACTCCACTTGTTACCGAACAACAACGGGTTCTTCCCCATTCTAGTTCTTGCTTCCTTTTCCTGGGCTAGATCTGGCTGGGCTCTATGGCTTCTGCTCGTCCCCCCTTCCAGGCTGCCAAAAGGGATCCCGGGATCCGGCGAGACCTCGGCTTGGGTGTGGGGGCATTGGTGTGTGTGGTGCTGATCGGCACCCTCTGGTACCACGGGGTGGAGCAGTGGCCTTGGGTGGAAGCTTTTTACATGACCGTTATCACCCTAACCACCGTGGGCTTCATGGAGGTGGGGCCGCTGGGGGAGCGGGGGCGTTTATTTACGGTGGCCTTGATCCTGATGGGGGTCTTGAGCATTGGGTTCATGGTGAATCGCTTTACAGAGGCCCTCATCCAGGGACATTTTCAGGAAGGGATCCGGCAACGGAAATGGAAGAAACAGATGGAAGCGCTGAACAACCACTACATCATTTGCGGTTTCGGGCGCATTGGGCGGCAGGTGGCTCAAGAGTTTCGAGCAGAAGGGGTGCCATTTTTGGTGATCGATCAGTCTGCTGAGGCGATTCAGGTGGCTCAAGAGCTGGGATATGTGGCTCTCCAGGGGGATAGTACTCTGGATGCCACTTTGCTCGAAGCGCGGGTGCAACAGGCGGAGGGGCTGATTGCCGCCCTGTCTTCCGATGCCGAGAACCTCTACGTGGTCTTGTCGGCCCGCACCTTGAACCCCCGCATTCGCACCATTGCCCGCGCCAATACGGAGGAGGCTTTGCAAAAACTGCAGCGGGCGGGCGTTGCCCATGCCATTTCTCCTTACATCACGGGCGGAAAACGCATGGCGGCGGCTGCCCTGCGTCCTCGGGTTGTGGACTTTGTGGATGGCATCCTTGCCGGTCGGGATCGCACTTTCTACCTGGAGGAGTACGAGCTGGCAGCCCAAGAATGTCCTTATGTCGGGCAAACCCTACGGAAAGCCGATTTGCGCAACCGATCCGGAGCTTTAGTGGTGGCAATCCGGCGGGCCGATGGCCAGTTGATCGGTGGCCCCAGCGGAGAAACCCTGTTGCAGCCGGGGGATCTGCTGCTGTGTATGGGCACTGCAGAGCAGTTGCGCCGGCTTGGTCAGCTGCTCTATCCACGCCCGTAGCAGCCCGTTCTCCACCTGGGTAGCCTGGCTCAAATCCGCCTCAGAATACTGGGGCCATGAGAGTCGGTGCCACAGGTTTTCAAAAGTCCGTAGGTCTCGGCCAGCTCTTCGGCTTTCTCCGTCACTTCCGGGCTAGGGATCCAAATCTCCGGGTTTTTGTAGGCGTAGTAGACCTCAAGGCCATCTATTCCCAACTCCGCTGCGGCTGGGACAATTTCCTCTGCAGGCAGGCAATAGCGAAAGGGATGGGCCAACACCGCCAAGCCTCCTGCCGCTTGAATGGCCTGGATCGCGTCGGCGGCGGGCAAGCCGGGAACCTGCTCCCCTTGGGCAAAGGGATCCAGGACACCATCGGTGGGATCGAAGCCGTAGCCCAGAATATGCACTTCACAGCCCAACAGGTTGGCGGTGATCTCGATCCCCGGCCACAGGATGGGGTCGTCGGGACGATCCAGGTGGGCGCGGGCTCGCTCGTAGCCCTTCAGGGTGTGGTGATCGGTGATGGCCAGTCCCTTCAGACCGTGCCGGCGTGCTTGCTCCGCCAGATCCACGGGATCCATCTGCCCATCCGAACAACGAGTGTGTAGGTGAAAGTTGTACTGCAAGGGACAAGAACGAGGGCCAACCCCCTGTAGCACCTGCCGCAACTCCCCAGCAGAAGGCACCACGCAGGGATCCCGTTCCAAGCTGACAACCATAGCCACCCTTGGGTTCTGAAGTTTTATTAAGCATGTCCCCCCATTGTAGCCAGGGGCAAGGGTCAGTGCTATGGGTCAAAGACTACTGAGCTGGGGGCTCAGAAGCCGTGGGCCAGTACTTCCTCGGCGGCGCGAGTTCCCGCCCCTGGGGTGAAGTCGCTGTAGCCCACGGTGTGTAAAGCTGACTCCAGAGCAGCCAAGGTCATCAGCACATCGCGGTCACTCACAAAGCCCAAATGGCCAATGCGGAAGATTTTGCCCTTGAGGTGGTCTTGTCCAGCGGCAAGGGCGATGTCGAAGTGTTTCTTCAAGGTGCTGCGAAGGGTATCGGCATTGATCCCTTCGGGAGCGAGTACAGCTGTTACCGAAGGACTGGCCGCTGACTCTGGATCAACCAAGAGCTTTAGCCCCAGAGCCTTGACGCCAGCACGGGTGGCTTGGGATAACCTGGCATGACGCCGGTAAATGGCCTCCAAACCCTCTGCCCGCATCATCTGTAACGTCGTTCGCAGGGCATAAAACAGGTTCACCGCCGGTGTAAAGGGAGTGGTGCCTTGGCGCAGGGCCTTTTGCGCCAGCTTAAAGCTCCAGTAGTACTTGGGAAACCTAGAGCGCTCCGTAGCGGCCATGGCCCGCGGGCTGACGGCCACAAATCCCAGCCCTGGTGGGATCATATAGCCCTTCTGGGATCCCGAGGCCACCACATCCAAGCCCCATTCGTCCATTAACACCGGCATTGCCCCCACGCTGGTGACCCCATCCACCAGGACGAGGGCTTCCCCGTGCTCGCGGGCAGCAGCAGCAATGGCTTGGACATCGTTGGCTACGCCGCTGGAAGTCTCCGAGTGGGTGAGGATGACGGCTTTGATGGTTTTTTCCCGGTCGGCAGCCAGCTTTTCTTGGAAGATCTCGACGGGGTAAGGGATCCCCCAGGGGGTTTCCACCCGCTCACACTGAAGGCCAAACTGCTCGGACATTTCCGCCCAGCGCTCCCCAAACTTGCCGTTCACCCCCACCAAAACCCGATCCCCAGGGCTGAGGGTGTTGAGGATCCCGGCTTCCATAGCGCCGGTGCCACTGGCGGAAAAGACAAACACATCGGAGGTGGTTTGGTGCAGCCAGCGCAACCCATCGGTGACCTCTTCCAAAATGGCGGTGAACTCTTTGCTGCGGTGCTCGATGGGCCCCCGTGCCATCGCCAGCAGCGCACTCTCGGGAACGGGAGTGGGGCCGGGGATCATCAATATCAGCTTGTCTTTCATGCTTGCCCTGCTTGGGATGCAAGTGAGGTTTAAAAGGTGGCGGCCAGATTCGAACTGGCGCATAGAGGTTTTGCAGACCTCTGCCTTACCACTTGGCTACGCCACCCCATTGCTCAACTGGGCGCAGATATTGTATCCGAAAAGGGGATCCCCCTTCCAGTAACCAAAAGTAGCAGTTCCCAGCTCAGCTAGGCCTCAACCCTTTCTTCCTGCACCTTTAACAGACGGGATCCCAGCAGGCGCTGCAGCCAAGGAGCCAGAAACTTGCGGTTGGCCAACTGCTGCTGGGGATCCTGAGTTTCCAGAGGGAAGGGGGCAAGAGCCCGCAGGGCGGCAGTGGTAACACAGAACATGGCCTTTTGGAAGCTGAGGCAGATTTTCACCCGCAGGTCATCATCCCCGCGAGGCTGGCGGCGGTAGTGCTCTCGCAAGTAGGGGGGCAGGTGGCGCATCATATCCTGCATCAACAGGGTAGGCGGGATCCCAGCGCTGCCTACCGGCAGCGGATCGGCGTAGAGGGCGCCGTAGGCAAAGTCAGCCTGCTCAGCCGGGATCTGGTGGGCCTGGGCGTTGTAGGAAACCGTGCCCATAAAGGGAAAGGAGCGGAAAAACACCGCTTCCACATAGGGAATAGCCGTATCTGATAGGAAAGTCAGACCCGCCGAGAGAGGGATGATCTCGTAGCGGCGGCCCCAGATGCAGGGAGCGTAGGTGATAGGCTTGTCGGCAGCTGCCACCAACCCCTGCTGGATGTGAGCCACCACGTCGGGAATGGTGAGGTGGGGTTCTGTCTCAGAGCGCTTGGCCAGCGCCAGGAAAATATCGCTCATCACCCGCCAAAACTGGCCCAAGCCGCTGTACATAGCCAGCATGCGCACCTGTTCTAGAGCAAAGTCGGGAAACAAGATCCCCAAGCCCTGCAAGAAGGGATTGAAGCGGATTTTGGCCCGGATGGCTCTCTTGGCCCGCTCGACAAATTCAGGGGTATCCAGGTAGCGGTCTAGCCCCCCTCCCCCATGCCAGAGCATAGCCTTCATGCAGTATTCGGCAAACTCGTAGTTGATGCGGTCATGCCACAGGTAGCGCAGCCATTTGCCCAGGGTAATCTCGCCGTTGAAATACTTGAACGCCGGAAAAAGCTCCAAAAATTGGTGGTCGGCAATAAAGATCAAATTGCGCGAATAGGCATCCAGCACCTCGCCGTAGCTATGCAGGATGCCAATGACCTCTAGGCGATTGGCAGGGGCATCCGGCACAAGGGCTCCCCCTGCCTCTAGGCGCTGGACAATAGGAGCCAGTTGCAGTTGCTCCAGAGGAGATAAGCCGGCCAGAAAGAAGCAGGAAGGAGCAGGAGCAAGAGTGGCAGTCATGGGAGCAAAAGAAACTCCGTCGATCTCATCAAATCATCAAAAGGAAGACAACCCAAACTGAAAGGCAGTGACCAGTCCTGCAACACCAGCTAGGTTAGCCTTGGCCAAGGCCAAGGTGGTGGACTCCACCCAGCGGGTTGCCCAGCTAGGCTGCAGGCCCAGTAACACCACCAGCGTTGCCAAAACAACAGCAGGCAGGCGCTCTTCAGTGGCGTGGCGTTGCATGGCTATGGCCACTTGCGAGAGGCGCCCAAAAAAGACACGGTTCACCATCAGCAGAAAATAGGCCGCCGTCAATCCCGTCCCCACCATGCACAGGAGCGTTTGCAGGGGAAAGACGGCAAAGCTGCCCCGAAAGAGGGTGAACTCAGCTATAAAGCCCACCATGCCCGGTGTGCCGCCACTGGCCATCACCCCTAGCACCATCAAGCTGCCAATAAGCGGTAAGCCCCGCTCCGGGTTGAGCAATCCCCGCAGCAGCTTGAGATCCCGTGTGCCGGTGTTGGCATAGACGGCTCCCACCAGAAGAAACAGCAGCGAGGAGATGAGGCCATGGCTGACCATCTGGAAGACGGATCCCACCAGGGAGAGGGGAGTGGCTGCTGCTACAGCCAAGAGGATGTAGCCCATGTGGGCAATGGAGCTGTAGGCCACCAGCTTTTTCATATCCTGCTGCACCAAGGCGTTCAGGGATCCATAGAGCACGTTAACCACCGCCCAACCGGCCAGCCAAGGCCCGGCTTGATCCCAGGCATCCGGCAAGAGCTGCAGGCCAAAGCGCACCAGGCCGTAGGTGCCCAACTTCAAAAGCAAACCCGCCAGCAACACGGAAATGGGGGTGGAAGCCTCCACATGGGCATCCGGCAACCAGGTGTGGAAGGGCACCAAGGGGATCTTGATGGCCAGGCCCAGCAGAATGGGAATGAGCAAAAGGATCTGCGACAGCCGAGGTAAAGGGTGGGCCTGCAGGACGGTGTAGGTAAAGCTGTGGGCATCGCTCAGCCAACTGAGGCCGAAAAAGCCAATCAAGAGGAGGATCCCCGACAGAGCGGTGTAAACCAAAAACTTGGTGGCGGCATAGGTGCGGCGCGGCCCTCCCCAGATGGCGATGAGCAAATACAGGGGGATCAGCTCCACTTCATAGAACAGGAAAAACAGCAGCAAATTCTGAGCCAAAAAAGCTCCGGCCACCGCTGCCGCCAGCATAAGCACCAAGCTGTAGTAGAGGCGGGGCCGCTCCACCTGGCCACTGGCCCAAATGGCCATCAGCACCAGCAGCCCGGTCATCACCACCAAAGGCAGAGAGATCCCATCCACTCCCACCTCATAAACCAAGCCCAACTGGGGGATCCAGGCCATCCTTTCCGCCAATTGCAGGGATCCAAGGTGGGGGTCAAAGATCAGCAACAGCCCCGCGCTCAGGCCAAACAAAACCCACCCAAACCCCAAGGCCAAAGCCCGGTGCAAGCCCTTCCCCGCCTGCTCGGGAATCAACCCAATCAAGATGCTCCCCAACAACGGGATCCCAATCAAAAGGCTCAACATGGCTCTCTCCCATCAATAGGCCAACCCCAAATGGGGCGAACGCAGTAGCCAAGCTGTAACCAACACCATCCCGATGACAATCACCAGCACATAGAGTTGCATCCGCCCCGACAGGGTGTACTTGAGGGCTTCGCCGCTGAAGAAAAAGGCCAGGCTCACCCCGTTCACCAAGCCGTCCACTCCGTTGCGATCCAGCCACTCCAATCCGCGGGAGAGGGCGCTGACCGGTTGCACCACCAGGGCTTGGTAGAGGTGCCCCGTGTAAAAGTCGTGGGCCAGCAGATCCTGCAACTCCGGCCAGGGCAGATATACCCTCCGTTGGTCCCCCCAGTACAGCCAGCCGCCAATGGCTGCCCCCACCAGCCCAGCAGCCGTCAGCAGAGCCGCCATCCACCTCAGCTGCGGGTTCCAGTCGGGATAGAGCCCCCAGCGCCCCAACAGCCAGGGCATGAGCAAGGTTTGCACCGTCAGGATGCCCATGGGCAGAGCCATCAGCCAGCCCACCTCAGGGGCCCGGCGGGTTTTGGGTTGCGGGGATCCCAAAAAGACCAGGCCAAACACCCGCGCCAGGTTGAGAGCCGTCAGCCCATTCACCAGCAGCAGCACCCCCACCAGGGCCGGCTGCACCCCGCTGTAGACCAGCGCCAGGCGGGTCAGCGTCCAAAAGCACCCTAGGGGCAGCAGAGCCACCATCCCCAGGGATCCCACCGCAAAGGCGGCAACTGTGGCCGGCATACGGCTGCGCAACCCTCCCAATTCCGTCAGGTTTTGGGTAGCGGTGGTGTAGATGAGGGATCCCACCCCCATAAACAGCAGCGCCTTAGCCAGGCCGTGCATGAGCAGCAACTCCAGGGCCAGCTCCGGCTGCTGCATTCCCACTGCCACAAACACCAACCCCAAGTAGGCACTCGTGGAGTAGGAGAAGGTGCGTTTGATATCGATTTGCGCCAAGGCCACCAGGGATCCGCCCAGGGCTGTGATCGTGCCGATGGCCACCAAGACCCCATTCGTAATCGGCGACAGGGCCAGTAGCGGTTGCAGCTTAATCAGCACAAAAGCCCCGCAGGCCACCACTGCCGAATTGCGCAAAATCGAAGCCGGGTTGGGCGCTTCCATCGCCTCATCCAGCCACAGGTGCAGCGGAAACTGGGCGCATTTCCCCAAAGGCCCTGCAATCAAAGCCAACCCCATCAAAGCCGCCCAGGCCGGATCCAAGCTAGTCGTAGCCGCCCAGTCCCGCAGGCCGGAAAAGGTCAAGGCCCCAGAAAAGTTGGAAATTGCCACCACCCCCATCAGCAGCAACAGATCCCCTACCCGCTTGGTTAAAAACGCATCCCGCGCCGCCGTCACCACCAGAGGCTGGGCGTACCAAAAGCCCACCAGCAAATAGGTGGAAAGGGTGAGCATCTCCAGCAGGGCATAGCTGAAAAACAGCGAGTCGCTGAGGGCGATCCCTGTCATTCCCCCCTCGAAAAAGCCCATCAGGGCGGCAAAGCGACCCAGGCCCCAGTCCTTATCCAAATACCCCAGCGCATAGATCTGGGCCAGCAGGCTCAAACCGCTGATCCAGACGACGGCCCCCATTGTCAGGGGCGAGATCTCCAAAGACAGAGTCAAATCCAAATCGGCCACCCGAAACCAGGGGTAGTTCAGGATCTGGGGATCCCGACCCCAAACCTGCCGCAACAGCCAAAGGCCATGGGCAAAGGCGGCAAAAGTCAGAAGGATGTTGAGGTAAGCTGCCGGGCGCGGGCCACTGCCCTTGACCCACCCCGTTGCCCAGGGAATGGCCAAAGCTGTTCCCGCCCACCCATAGCAAGGGATCCACCAACTGCTCTCCAACCCCAAAAGAAGGTTCAAGGCCATCAAATACTTATACTTAAAAACGGAAAACTAAACTTAACAGCAATAAGTCGGGCCTTTTAACGACCTGCTCCCCATTTCACAATATATTTCACAATGTGTCTGGCTCACAATGTGTCTGGCTCGAACGGTTCCAAAACCGGGCCGGCTGGCCGGAGCCAATCTCGAAGTTGAGCGGCAATGCGCCGGGCGGCCCCTGGGGATCCCATGCGGCGGCGTCCATGGGCCCGCAACTCAGCCGCGTAGTTGGGATCGGCGGCCAGGCGTTCCAGAATCCGGCCAACCACGGCGGGAGCCTGCTCCACTGAGGTCAGGTGGACGGCGGATCCCAAAAGACGAGTCTGTGCTTCGGCAAAGCGCGGGGTAAACTGCGGTCCCTCTCCCGGCAGGGTCACCACCGGTTTTCCCAAGCCCACACATTGCTCGGTGGCCGTTCCCGCCATGGCCAGCACCACCGTTGCTCGTTGGGCACAGGCGCCGAAGTCCCCCCAAACCAGAAGCACATCGCTGCGCTGAGATGGGATCCGAGCCTGAAGCGGGTCTCGCTCCAGGTTGGGGCTGAGGGCAGCATAGACTTGCAGCTCCGTTGGGAGCCGCTCCACCACCTGCATCATCAGGGCCCAGTTGCGATAGGCTTCCGGCGGACGGGATCCGGGCAAGAGCAGCAAGGCCGGCCGGTGGGGATCCAAAGGCAATGTCCCGCGTGGCTCTAGGCCATCCATCATCGGGTTGCCCAGGTAAAAGGCCCTTAGGCCCCGTTTTTGCAAAGCTGTAGCCGTCAGCTCATCCCGCAAAAAAGAACCCAGGCAGCGCTTGTGGGCCATCAGCCAGCGCTCCCAGGGCAGGTAATCGGAAATCGGCTGCCCAAAAGGGATCCAGGGGCGTCGGTAGGGCCCCCCTTCATCCCGCCAGTAATAGTCCGACTTGGCCGTGCCCACAAAGGCGTAGGGGATCCCGCTCCACCATGCCATCAGCAAGGGCACAATATCCCCCACGGCCAGCACCAGGTTCCTCTGGGCTGCTGCCCGCCGAACCAACGCCAATTGCCGCCCCGTCAGCCCCAGCAAACCGGCCCGCAAATCCCGCCACAACTGCCGCCAATCCTGATAAATAAACCCCCCCGACGGCATCACCTGGGCAATGGGCAGCAGGGGGATCCCTTGGCGTTGGTAGGCTGTCCCTTCTCCCACAATCGGCAAGGCTTGCACCGGGATCCCCAGTTGGACTAGGGCAACAGCAAGGCGACTGCCCACCTCATCTTCCCCGTGTCCATTGCTCAGACACAGCACCTGCGGTGGATTCGTTGGATTCCATTGGGTTTCCACAGCTTGCCGTAGGCGCAATCTGGGCTGAATCAAGAGGGATCCCCCAGCTCACCAGAAATCTCCTCATAGAATAGAGCCAATCCAAGAGGGGAACCCGGGAGATGATCCGAAATGAGCGACAACGAGCCGAGCTTATTGCAGCGGTAGAAGCCCTTCAGCTGGAAGGCCCCTACTTTATAGAAGAGCGCCTCGCCCGCCATCGCGGCCCTTTCTTGCGGGCAGTGAAAGATGTGCCTGTAGGGGGAACTTGGTGGGAGATCCGCTATTTTCCCGCCTGTGAGCGCTACGCTTGGGCCTACCTTCCGGAAGGGGCTGGCCCACGGGCTTTTGCCTGGGGACACACACCACAGCAAGCCTTTCTCAACGCCTTATGGCATCACCCTCTTTCTCCTCAGGGCCAAGGACAGCCTCAGGGAAACCATTCCGATTTACAGTGAATTGACTACTCTCCACCCTACTGACTTGCTTCCGGCTAAGGGTAGGACGGGGCTTTAGGCACATTTTTTTGGTAAAAATTAAGCAACTCTCTTCCCACGTATAGGGAACATGAAACCCCAGGCCGTCGCCCGTATTCTGGATGCCAACCTCGATCGAGCTCGTGAAGGACTACGGGTATTGGAAGAATGGTTTCGTTTCGGCCTGGAAGAGGGAGAGCTCTCTGCCGAATGCAAGGCCATGCGCCAAGCCCTAGCCCGCTGGCACAGCGATCCCCTGCGTTTGGCCCGCGATACCCCCGCCGATCCAGGCACCCAGATCTCCCACCCCCAAGAGGAGCAACGGCGGGATCTCCGCCACCTCTTGCAAGCCAATTGCAGCCGTGTGCAAGAAGCCCTGCGGGTGTTAGAAGAATACGGCAAGTTGGCCGAATCCCACCACTGGGTGGCCCCTGGCCTGGCCAAGCTGGCCAAAGACATGCGCTATCGGCTCTACGTCTTGGAAAGTGAACTGCTGGGCGGATCCCTGCGGCAGCGTCTCCTGGCAGCCCATCTTTATTTGGTGACCAGCCCTGTGCCCCACTGGCTAGAGGTGGTGGAAAAATCCCTGCGGGGCGGGGTGACCCTGGTGCAGTATCGCCGCAAAAACCTCCCCGACGGCGAGATGCTGCGGGATCTCAAACAGCTGCGGCAGCTGTGCGACCGCTACCAGGCGCTGATGATCGTCAACGACCGGGTGGACTTGGCTCTGGTCAGCCAGGCTGATGGGGTTCACCTGGGCCAGACGGATCTGCCGGTCGCCCAAGCTCGGCACCTCCTGGGATCCCAGCGGCTCATTGGCCTGTCCACCACCAACGCCGAAGAGCTGGCCCAAGCCCTGAACAGCGACGTGGACTACATTGGCGTCGGCCCCGTTTACCCCACCCCCACCAAAGCGGAGAAACCCCCTGCCGGCCTGGAGTACGTGCGCCTGGCTGCCGAGAAAGCCCACCTGCCCTGGTTTGCCATCGGCGGCATCGATCCCCACAACCTACCCGAGGTGCGTCGAGCTGGGGCCACCCGTGTAGCTGTGGTGCGGGCTTTGATGGAAGCTGCCGATCCCACCCAGACAGCCCGCACCATGCTGGCCGAACTGCAAGGGATCCCTGCCCTATCCTAAAGATCAACCGTGAAGCTCAACCGTGAGCATTTTGCTGCTTATTGGCTGTTCCAATCCAAATGGTTTCTGAACAAGTGAGAGGAAGATGAAGTAAGGATGTTCTAAACTCCAGAGGCGATGACAGAAGCCGCAAGAAAAACAAATCCAGACAGCAGGGATCCTGCCCTGGTCGAGATCCCGGCGGAGCTGCAAGCAGGGCTGGTGACAGAGCTGGATTTGATGATCCGGGCCCGCTACCCCCTGGTTTACTTGGTCTCTCCAGAAGAAGAGCCTGCCGATGCCGTGCTAACCCAAGTAGCCAGACGGACAGACCCACCGCGGCAATTGTTGTTCTGGGACTTGGTGCGGGGCTGGCAAGATACAGGCGAGGATCGGGGCTCCATCATGGCAGCTCTGGGGCGGGTGTGGCGCTCTGCCCCCAACGAGGACACCCTGTTTGTGCTGCGGGATCTGCACTTTGTGTTGCGCAACGCCAGCAGCGACAAAAACGCTCCCATCATCCGGGAGCTGAAAAACCTCAGCCGCGAGCTCAAGCGCACCCGCAAGATGCTGATCCTGCTCAGCCACACCCTGGAAGTGCCCAGCGACCTGACGGAGGAGATCACCGTCGTCGATATTCCCTTGCCCAATAGCGAAGAGATCAGCCGCCTCATCCAGCTCTACGTGGCCCCAGATAAACTCAAGCTCACCCCTCTGGCCCGCGAGCAACTGGTCAAAGCTTGTCAGGGACTGAGCCGAGAACGTATTCGCCGCGTTTTGGCCCGCGCTTTGGCCGCCAAGCAGGAGGTCAATGAAGCCGATATCGACCTGGTGCTAGAGGAAAAAAAGCAGGCCATCCGCCAAACCGGCATCCTGGAGTTTTTCACCGCCCGCGAGACCCTCAAAAGCGTGGGGGGCCTAGATAATCTCAAGGCCTGGGTGCGGGTGCGCCAGGAAGCCTTTACCGAAGAGGCGCGGCGCTATGGCCTGCCCAACCCCAAAGGCGTGCTGCTGGTCGGGATCCAGGGCACCGGCAAATCCCTCTCCGCCAAGACCATCGCCAATGAGTGGCGGCTGCCCCTGCTGAGATTGGATGCCGGGCGGCTGTTTGCCGGCATCGTCGGCGAGTCGGAAAGCCGGGTGCGGCAGATGATCCAACTGGCAGAGGCGATGGCCCCCTGCGTGCTTTGGATCGACGAGATCGACAAAGCCTTTGGCAACATCACCAGCAGTGCCGATGGAGATTCTGGTACCAGCCGCCGGGTGTTTGGCAGCCTGATTACCTGGATGCAGGAGAAGACCAGCCCCGTTTTCATTGTGGCCACTGCCAACAACGTGCCGCTGCTGCCGCCAGAGCTGTTGCGCAAGGGCCGCTTTGACGAGATTTTCTTCTTGAACCTGCCCACCCAGGCTGAGCGCAAAGAGATCTTCCGGGTGCATTTGCAGCGGTTGCGCCCCAGCCGCCTGCGGGAGTTCGACCTGGAAGCTTTGGCAGCCGCAGCTCAGGATTTCAGCGGGGCCGAGATCGAGCAAGCCATTGTAGATGCCATGTACAACGCCTTTGGGGGCAGTGGCAGCGGCGCCCGGCGGGACTTTACCCAAGAGGATATCCTGCAGGCCATCCGCGAAACCGTGCCTTTGGCCTCGATTGCCCGCGACCAAATCGAGAGTCTTAAGTGCTGGGCTGCTCAAGCGGGCGCGAGAACGGCCTCTCAAGATGCCCAGGTGCTGCAGGAGATGAAGCAGTGTTTTGCCTCTTCTTGAGATTCAGAATGGGTGAAATCCACCTCCCAGCCCAAATAAGGCGGCTAGTATGCCAATACCCACAGCAACTCCAGCCGCTATCTTCAAGTTTTCTTCTAGGCTTTTAGCATCTGCCTTTTCCTTCATTGCAGTTAGCAAAAATAGCTGATCCTCCCCACTCAGCCCACTTATAAAATGGGGATATAGATTCGATAGGGACAGCTTTAAAATGATCGATCCTACTTCTACAGTGAAGCTCAAGCTGGGAAAGCTTCGAGTTCCTATCTTTCTCTATCTGGGCTATTACTGATTTTGCCTCTTCCTGTAGCTTCTTAGCGCTCTCAACTTGCGACTTGCTATATCCTTTATCAAAAATGGCCATAAAAAGACTAATAACTGAGATTAGAAAGAGCACAAGCCCGATTGAGCTACTTAAGGCACCAATGAACAAGCTCAGGACTAAAAGCGAGAGGGCACCCAGTATAGTGTCACTTTTGGTGGCAAAGGTATGATCAATTTTAGCTTCCTCTTGTTTTATTCCGATAGAGATCAAGTTTCTCCTTAACTCAGACTTAACTTGCTCTACTCTTTGGTTATAGTTGGCCTCGATGTTTTTCTTACGACGTTCTATCTCTTCTGCAGCTTCCTTTATCTTGTCGAAGTCAAAGGGCCAAGGTTTGCCATCTTGTGTGCTGTAACCGCGTTCTGCTTTTAAGTCTTGGTCATACCCGCTCCCTTTTGTGGGCGAAGTCTGGGAAAGCCTTTGGGAGTCATAGGCTTTTCGCTTCACAGGATCACTCAGGACCGAGTATGCTTCCTGAATAGACTTAAACTTTTCCTCAATGTACTGCCGCCCCTTAACAGGTGTATCTGGGTGAAGTTTATCGGGATGGTATTCTTTGGCAAGCCGCCTGTAGCTCTCTTTAATTTCTTCTAGAGTTGCATTGGGCTGTAATTCCAGCTCGCGGTAAAGGTCTTTCATGGGAGGATCCCGCGCAGGGGGCCTTGTGCCGGCTACTTTGATGCGGGGATCCTATTCCCTGAGGGGAAGCCTTGCAAAGTGCTACTCAATACCTAGACTCTTTTTTAAGCCTATTTTAGGGATCGGACAGCTCCAGCCAAGCAGCCCTTGGCTCCTCCCTCAGTAGATGCTTTTGCAGGGCCAAAGGTGGAGTTATGAGCTGGTTGATGTGGCTTGCCGCGCCAAGACCCACTCCACCAGGGTGCGCACCCCATAACCGGTGGCCCCTTTGTTGTTGTAGCCTGCATCCTTCTCTGTCCAAACGGGGCCTGCTATATCCAGGTGGGCCCAAGGGGTTTTCTCCACAAACTGCTTCAGGAACAGGGCAGCGGTGATGGATCCCCCTGAGCGGGGGCCGGTGTTTTTCATGTCGGCCACAATGGAGCTAAGCCCCTCGAAGTAGCCTTCTTCCAGCGGCAGGCGCCAGATTTTTTCGCCGGAAAGGTTGGCAGCTTGCTGTAGCTCCTGGGCCAACGTCTCATCCGGGGTGAACAAGCCGGCAATTTCTTCCCCCAGAGCAATCACACAAGCACCGGTCAGGGTAGCCAGATCGAGGATGGCATCAACGCCCAGCTTTTCCGCAAACACCAGGGCATCTGCCAAGGTGAGGCGGCCTTCTGCGTCGGTGTTGTTGACCTCGATGGTCTTTTGGTTAGAAGCGGTGAGGATATCTCCCGGATGAATAGCATGGCCGCTGATCATGTTTTCCGTGGCGGCGACGATGAAGTGCAGTTCCGCCTGAGGCTTGAGGGCGGCTAAGGCCCGTGCAGCTCCCAAAACTGCCGCTGCTCCCCCCATGTCGGTTTTCATCATGGCGATGCTGCGGGAGTCGGTTTTGATGTTCAGCCCACCGGAATCGAAGGTCAGCCCCTTGCCCACCAGGGCCAATTTGGTGACGGGATCCCCTTGTGCCGGCTTGTAGGTGAGGTGGATAAACTGGGGCGGCAGATCAGAGGCTTTGGCCACACCCAAAAAAGCCCCCATCCCCAGAGCTTCGCATTCTTCCTGTCCCAGAATCTCCACCTCTAGGCCATATTCCTGGGCCAGTTGGCGGGCGGTATCGGCCAGGGCGAGAGGAGTCACAATGTTGGCGGGGGCAGCCACCAATTCCCTAGCCAAGATGGTTCCTGCGGCCATCTCAATGGCCCGCTGCAGCGCGACTTCGTAATCGGGGCGAGCCTGGGCCAACCCCGGCACCAAAAGGGTTACTTCCTGCACAGAAAAGCTGTTTTCCTCTTCCCCTTTGGCTGAAGATTTAAACCGATTGTCCCGGTGCGCCACCAGTAGGCAGGCTTCGGCCACCGCCTGAACCCCACGCACCCGATCCAACCCCGTCTCCGGCAAAGACAGCATCACCTGCTTGGCTTTTAGGCTGTGAGCCTGGCGCAGGCCGTTGGCTGTGGCCCGTCGTAGGGCTTCTAGCGTTAGGGCCGCGGGATCCCCCAACCCCACCAACACCAGTTTGCGGATCTCTCCTGTCAGGCGCAGGGCAACACTGCTATTCGGCTTACCCTGAAACCCCTGCTCCTGAACGGTTTCCGCCACCAGCCCTGACCACGCCTTTTCATCCCAAGAGGCGATCTCAGGGGGCAGAGGAAAGCGGCCATTCCCGCCGGAAGCGGCAAAGCAATAGACCAGGGCACATTCCCCTTGAGTGAGTGGCGGCTCGCTGAGATGAAGCTGCATGAGAAATCCTTGACCAAGCTGTTGACATGGGATCCCCAGTCTATCCAATTTCGCCGGCTCTTAGGGCAAGGGATCCCCCCTCTAGTGGGCGGGCCGGAAGATCCCGAAGCAGGAAGTGTAGCCGTGTAAAAAGGTGGATCCCCCAACGGGGCCGATCTCACCATTGCAAAAGAACCCCCCCAAGGGCAGCTCTCCAAGCAATTCCCGAAACCGTTGCGAGTCAAAATCGGGAGTGCCGTACAGGCCCTTGCCTCGCCCCAAACAGGAGAACATCAACGCCCCACAAGGCTCCGGCCTCGGTTGAGAGGGGCTTTGCCTCAAGTTGCGCTCGGCACAATAGCGGCTGAGGGCCCAACGCAGATCTTCTGCCGAAGTCTGGGCATCCCGCAGATGAAATTGCACCGTCTGGCCAGGGCGCACCTGATCCCCGATGGCCAGCGCCCCCACGCGCGGATCAACGCCCAAGATTACGCGAATGAGGAAATCTCCCGGCGTCGGCTCCGACTTGAACTCATCCATCAGCAGGCCGATGAAGAGAGAGTGGCGGGCCAATCGCTGATCCACGGGACTGAGCCGCTCTGCCAAGTCCTGCAAAACCGCTAGAGGAGGGCGACCCTCCAAGCCAAGAATCACATTCCCCTCTGCTTCCGTCACCCGCAAGGGATCCCCAATGGGGCGACACCCCTGGGCCACCACTGCATCCAGCACCACATTGCCGTAGAGCGCTAGCCCCACTGTGCCCTCTCGATACAGCTCCCGCCGAGGTGTGAGGGTACGCGCATCCAGCAAAAACAGAGCATTGCCCCGAGGGCCGCGGCCCCCACTGGCCAATCCCCCCACTTTGACTGATCCCGGATAGGCGAAATCCAACCCCTGCAGCAACTCTGAGATGCCAGAGGAAAATCCATCGGCCAAGAGCAGAAAATGAGGCTTGCTCTGCGGCGAAACCCCAACACAATCGATCCAAGCAGAAGGAGCCGCATCCAAGTCCGGCAATTGGTTCCCCCGCAGATGAAAAGGATGCAGCACCACCTCCGGCATGACTGCCAAAGACAAGGAGAGAGCCGGGCCATCCTCAATTTCATGCCCCCCACCCACAATGCCACCGCCGGAGCAGCCGATCAAAACGTCCACCTCCAGCAGCTCCGACAGCAATGGCAACACCCGGATGTATTCGCTGGCAAAGGCCGCCGACACAAACAAAACCCCCAAGTTGGGCCGCAGCGGCTGAGAGGGGACATACCCCGTCAGCAGCCCCGGCAACCCACCGGATCCCACCGTCTGCACCTGCCGACTCAGGACACTTTTCAGCTGGGCTGCCTGAAGCTTGGCCTTGGCTTCCTCCACCACCTGCCGCAGAGCCGCTTCTAGGGAAGGGAGCTGGGAGAGCGCGTTCACCCACTGCATCGGCGTGTTCCTACGGTCTGGAGTTTGCTGTCTTTAGGCTAGCAATTTATGGCCGGGCTGGCTGTTCTGCACGGTCTCTGTTCAAGACAGGATCAGGGCAGATAAGGCCGGGGATCCACAGGCGCGCCCCCGCCGGGGCGGACTTCAAAGTGCAGATGCGGCCCTGTGCTCCAGCCAGTGCTGCCGCGGCTCATGATTGTCTGCCCCTGCTGCACGTACTGGCCTGTGGAAACGTAAATCTGATGGCCGTGGGCATAGCGAGTAACAATTCCGTTGGGATGGCGAATGTCCACTCGATTGCCGTAGCCATCCCCAGCATTCCCCGCGAAGATCACCACTCCCTCCTGAACGGCTACAATGGGGGATCCCACGGGGCCAGGAATATCTACCCCTGCATGAAGGCGACCGCGACGGTAGCCAAAGCCAGAGGTGATTTGCCCGGAGACCGGCCAGATAAACCCACTGCTGCGGGCCTGAGGAGGAGCTGGAGGAGGCGCTGGCGGCGCTGGCCGAGCTTGTGGCTGGCTCTGAGCTCGTCGGGCAGGAGCAGGGGTGGGCTGCGTACCCGGCGCCGGAATCGTAAGGCGTTGGCCAATGCGCAGCCAGTGGGGATTGCGCAAGTTGTTGGCTTGAATAATGGATCGCTGAGTTACCCCATAGCGGGCGGCGATCCGTTCGATGGTGTCACCGGCTCCAACTGTGTGGGTCAGGGATCCACCGGCCAAGAGGGCCTGCCGTTCTTGTTCCATTTGCTGGGCCCGGCGTTGCTGCTCCGCCTGTAATCGAGCTTGGGCTTCGGCTTGGCGTTGGGCTTCCTCCTCTTGCTGGCGGCGCTCTTCCTCTTCGCGAGCTTTCTGGGCAGCGATCATCTCCTTCTGACGCTGGATCAACTCGCCCACATCGCCGGGGATGAGCAGGCGTTGGCCAATGCGCAGATATTCCGGGCGATCCAGAGGAGTCGCTTCGATAATCCGCTGCTGGGGAACTCGGTAGCGGTTGGCAATGTCCTCCAGTGTGTCTCCCTGCTTGACGGTGTAGATCAATCCCGGCTGGCTGGGGATGAGGAGAACTTGCCCCGGCTTCAGCTCAGTACTGGCCTGAATACCATTGGAGACGGTGATGGCAGCCGCGTCGAGCTGATACATCTGGGTCAGTTGCCAGAGGGTTTCCCCCGGCTGAATTTCATGCTCCAGAATGCCTCTGGGCCCTTCTCCTGTCGGGATTCGCCCTTCTGCGAAGGCTTGGCGCAGCTGCTCCTTTTTCCGCTCGTAGTTTTGCTGCAGAGCGCCAGATAGCGTATGCACAGAGGGTGGGATCGGCTCTACCGCCGGAGACAGGGGGCGATTCAACTGTCGCTGCTGTAGGGTAGCGACTCCGGCCAAGCCCAGCATCAGCAAAAGACCAGTGGCCCAAGCCGGATATCCCCGACGCGCAGGAGCAGAATCCCCCGGCTCTGGATGGGCTGTCTCAGGCTCGGTTGGGCGCCTGGGGGTGGCCGGCAGCTGCTCTTCCCCAGCTTCTGCGCAGGGATCCGCCTCCAGCTTCAGAAGCCATACCAGGCCCGTTAAGCTGAGAGAGAGGGCCAAACCAACCCATCTTGGCTTCGACCGCCCAGAGAGAGGGGCTGGAGCCCACTCCAGAAGATAGGCTTCCTCGGCAGATGAATCCGCAGAAGTCCAGGACTGTTCTGAAGGGATCCCTGCCGAGCCCTTTGGGGGTGGGGGGGAAAGGGTGCTCACGGCAGCACCGCGGAAATCCAGCTCCCCGTTTTGGGGATTGGGGAAAGTGGGTTTTAAAGGCATCCTCACACCAACAGGCTGACACTAGAGTGCAAGAGAAGAAGATGTCAAAATGAGGGGCATAAGCCCCTTGGCACCGAGCACCCCAGGGGTGACTCAAGCCGGGGTGGAGCTCGCTAATGAACAGGCTGGCTCGCACTCAGGTTAGAGTACCGTAGTTAACAAATCTAGACAAGTCTTGGCAGGTAATTTCAGCCACAATGCTTGCCTCACAATGGTTCCAGCCCTTGGCTCGTTGAGATTTTGTCGAGCCTCATCCGATTCAAGACAAAGTGCGCCATCGTCTTTTTTTGGAAGACAAAGCCTGTTTTGCTGTAGCTGAAACTACAAACTAGGGATACCCATGGATTTGGTTGTCTATAACACATTGACTCGCCGCAAGGAAGTGTTTCAGCCGCTGGCAGCAGGTGGATCTCAATCCGTTTCCGTCGGCAATTCCCAGGGATCTGCAGCTCCAGTTGCGGAGGAGAAGCCCCTGGTGCGGATGTATGTCTGTGGTGTAACGGTTTACGACCTCTGCCACCTCGGCCATGCGCGTACCTACGTGGTTTGGGACATGGTGCGTCGCTACCTGGAGTGGCGCGGCTACCGAGTGAAGTATGTGCAGAATTTTACCGATGTGGATGACAAGATCCTCAAGCGGGCGTTGGAACGTGGCGAATCCATGCAAGCGGTGGCGGAGCGCTTCATCGCCGAATATTTCCAGGACATGGATCGCCTGAACATCAAGCGGGCCGATCTCTACCCGAGGGCAACGCAATCGCTGCAAGCCATGTTCCAGTTGATCCAATCTTTGGAGCTCAAAGGCTTTGCCTACCGGGTACGGGATCCGATTCGACACCAGACCGACCCGTCTTCCCTCCGGCAAACCGGGCACAAGCCGGAGACCCCCGCCTCTGTTCAGTACTCTGTTTACTACTCTGTCCGCAAGTTCCCGGATTACGGCCAGCTATCCGGTCGAAAACTGGAGGAGATGGAGGCGGGAGCCAGTGGCCGGGTAGGAGAAGAAGGAGCTGAGAAACAGGATCCCTTCGACTTTGCCCTTTGGAAAGCGGCCCCCCCTTCTGAGCCGGGGTTTGCCTCCCCTTGGGGTTGGGGGCGACCGGGCTGGCACATCGAATGTTCCGCCATGGTGCGGGAGACCCTGGGAGATCACATCGACATTCACGCCGGCGGGGCAGATTTGATTTTCCCCCACCACGAAAATGAGCTGGCCCAATCGGAGCCGATCACCGGCAAGCCGATGGCCAAGTACTGGATGCACAACGGTTTTCTCAACATCAACGGCGAGAAAATGTCCAAATCTTTGGGCAACTTCACCACCCTGCGACAGGCCCTCGCCGTCTATCACCCCATGGCCTTGCGGCTGTTTCTGTTGCAGACCCACTACCGTAGCCCCATAGATCTCACCGAGGCAGCCATGCAGGCGGCTAGCCGTGGCTGGGAAACCCTCCAGAAAGGGATCCACTGTGCCCAGCACTTCTGCAAAGAAGAAAAGGGATCCCCTGATGCTGAGGCCATGCAAGCCTTTCAAGCTGCTATGGACAATGATTTTGGCACCCCTGAAGCGCTGGCTATCGCCTTTGAATTGGCCAAAGAACTCACCCGCGAACACAACCTGTTCACCCATCAAGGCCAAACCCATCTGGAGCCCCAGGCCCTCAAACAAAAAAGCGCTGCCTTGCTGGAGATTTTGGCTACTTTGGGATTCTGTTGGCCCTCATTCTCTGAATTCGAGGGATCCAAAGAAGCAGCTACAAATGGGGAACTTAACTTTAAAAAAATCGAGGAGCTGATCGCGCAGCGCTCGGCAGCCCGTAAGGCGAAAAACTTTTCAGAGGCAGATCGCATTCGGGATCAGTTGAAAGCCCTGGGCATCACCCTCATCGATCAAAAAGATGGCACCACCCGTTGGCTGCGAGAATAGGGGTTGAGGAGCATTCCTCGGGCTCATTCAAAATGGATGTGGCTGTAACCTAGGGGCTCAGAGGGGCAAAGTGCTTCTCCCTTCGTTTGGGTTGCTGGAAAAGTTCGGCTAGAGTCAGATCAGTGACTGTGTCAACGTCTCGGCGGATCTCAATGCTTTCTCCAGCTACTGCGCAAACTGATCTGAGTCCCATCGATCTGGATTGCCTGCTCACCCCTGAGATTCAGCGGCCAGCCCGCTACTTGGGCAAAGAGTTTGGCGCCGTCCACCGTCCTTGGGATTCGGCACGGGTGCGTTGGGTGCTGAGCTATCCAGAGCTGTACGAGGTGGGAGCTTCCAACCTAGGCCACCTCATCCTTTACAACATCCTCAACGCCCAGCCGGATCAACTGTGTGACCGCACCTACTTGCCAGGCCCGGATCTGGCGGCCCGCCTGCGGCAGTTGGGGATCCCGCTGTTTGCCGTGGAGTCCCGCCGCCCTCTGCGCGCTTTCCATATCATTGGCTTCAGCCTGGCTTACGAGCTGGGGGGCACCAACATCCTGGAGATGCTGGACCTGGCCGGGATCCCGCTCAAGTGGTGGGAGCGGCAGCCCTTTACCCCGGAAGAGTGCCCTCTGATCTTTGCCGGTGGGCCAACCGCCACCTCCAACCCAGAGCCTTTTGCCGACTTTTTCGATTTCTTCGTCTTCGGAGATGGGGAAGAGGTGCTGCCGGAAATTGGCCAAGTGCTGGCCGGATCCCTGTCCAAGCCCCGCCGAGAGGTCTTGCTGGAGCTGGCCCAGGTGCCGGGGGTGTACGTGCCCCAGTTTTACGAAGGGATCCCACCGCGGCCCATCGTGCCTGGGGTGCCGGAGCGCATCCGCCGTCGGGTGGCCCTGCCTCAACCCCAATACTCCGTCGGCCTGGTGCCTTTGGTGGAAACCGTCCACGACCGCCTGGTGATGGAAGTGCGGCGGGGCTGCACACGGGGCTGCCGATTTTGCCAGCCGGGAATGCTTACCCGCCCAGCGCGGGATGTGGCTCCGGAAGCAGTGGTGGAGGCTGTGGTGCAGGGCTTGCGCAAGACCGGCTACAACGAATTTTCCCTCTCTTCTCTCAGTTGCTCCGACTACCTTTCCCTGCCGGCGGTGGGAGCGGAGCTGCACAACCGTCTCCTCAGAGAACACATTGCCCTTTCCCTGCCCAGCCAGCGGGTGGATCGTTTTGATGAGCAAATTGCCGCCATCATGAAGGGATCCCGCCGCTCCGGCCTCACCTTTGCCCCCGAAGCTGGCACCCAAAGGCTGCGGGACATCATCAACAAGGGCCTCACCGATGCCGACTTGATTCGCGGCATTCGCACCGCCGTCCAAGAGGGCTGGGACAAAATCAAGCTCTATTTCATGATTGGCCTGCCCGGCGAGACCGACGCCGATGTCCTGGGGATCGCCCGCACCGTCGAGATGCTGCAGCGAGAATGTGCAGCCCTGGGTCGCAAGCGGGTGGAATTTACCCTCACCCTCTCCAACTTCACCCCCAAGCCACACACCCCCTTCCAGTGGCACCGGGTAGACTATGCCGACGTGCAGCGGAAGCAGGCCCTGCTGCAGAAGGAGCTGCGGCGGCTGCGGGGCGTCAAAGCCCACTTCACCGATATCCGCTTCAGCATCCTGGAAGACTTCATCGGCAAAGGGGATCGCTCCCTGGGACAGATGATCGAGCGGGCTTGGCGGGCCGGTGCCGGCATGGATGCCTGGTGGGAAAGCATCGACACCGCCTATGCTGCCTGGGTGAGGGCCTACTGCGGCGAAGAGGTGGATCCTGCCGCCGATCCGGTCGCCCTCTGCGCCCATCTCCCCATCCGGGAATTGGGCCTGGAGGATCCCTTGCCCTGGGATCACATCGATACCGGCATCGACAAAAAATGGCTGCAAAAAGACTACCGCCGCGCCCTGGAAGCCCTCACCGTGGAAGACTGCTCCTTCGAGGGCTGCTCCGCCTGCGGCATCTGCGGCCCCGGCTTCGGCCACAACATCGTCATTCCCCCTCCGCCCGTCCCGCCCCTGCAGAGCAAACCCACCCCCACCCCGGATCCCCTGGAGCCGGAGCCACCTGCCCAGCGTTTCCGCATCACCTACGGCAAAATCGGGGATCTGCGCTGGCTGGGCCACCTGGATCTCATGCGCCTGTGGGAACGGGCCTGTCGGCGAGCGGGGTTACCTCTGGCCTTCAGCGGCGGCTACCACCCCATGCCCCGCCTGGCCAACGCCAACGCTCTGCCCATCGGCCAGGAAGGCTACGGCGAAATCCTGGATCTGGAGCTGCTGGATCGGCCTGAAGGTCCTCTGACGCCTGAGAAACTGCGCGCCCTTCTGAGCGAACAGCTGCCCCCGGAGATCCCCATCCAAGCGGTCCAAGAAATTAGCCTTCGGGATCCCTCGGCCACCGCAGCCGTTTACGCCGCCGAATATCAGCTCACGGTGAGCTGCGAGTTGCCCAAAGCCGTTCACGGCAGCGGGACGGAGTCCTCTTGGCCTGCCTGGGTCACCCAGATCCTAGACGCGCAGGAAATCTGGATTGAAAAAACCTCCAAGTCTGGCAAGTCCTCTCCCTTCAATGCCCGCGCCCTGCTTTACTACCTAGAGTTTCAGGGCCTGACCCCCGAGGGCAGCGCTTGCCTCCTTTACCGGGGCAGTTGCCGCAACGACGGTGCCTACCTGCGGCCCACCCATCTGGTTCAAATGGCCGAGTCATTGGGGTTGCCCCACTGGACACTACAGACGGCAAAGCGGCTGCGCCTGTTGTGGGAGAACCCCCTAGCCGATCCAGATTGAGCACTTCCTCTGGGAGCAACCCAAGGGCTAAGGGTCTGTCTGGGCTGAGGGATCCCACAAGCGCTATAATGCTGCTATTGCTGGCTCCTGCCGCTGTGGGGCTCGCCAAGCATCAACTTGACCAAGGGCGGGGTGAGCAGCAGGCAAAAGCTGGGCCGGATTCTGGAATGGAGACACTCTTAACTCAGTACCCAGGGCAGGTAACAGGCGTGATGGGGTCGAGTCGATAGGTGCAACAGAAAAGTGTGCCTCTTCGACCTAGCCCAGATCTAACCAGAAAATTTTACCCTGAGAAGGTGCTTCTTTCCGCGCGCAAACCCTGTCTTGTTGTGGACTATCGCTACGCGACGCTTTCGCGAACAGGCTGGGCCGCACAACTGGGGTTCTGCAATGGGCCAGCGTTCGATCTCCCGAGGCGGAGCCGTCTTGCTCCCTGAGCCTATCGATTGAGCCCATCCATGAATCTCCATGCAAACCTCACCGAATCCATTCATCCCATCCGATGAGTTTTCCTTCCAATCAGCAGAAGCCCCCCGCTGTACCCACCAGAGCCAGCATTGGGTAGTTCACATGCACTTAAACTCACCTCACCCATTGGAGAGGAAACAAAGCCAAGCGTCAAAGCAGAGCTGAGGGTAATGGACAGCCCCATGACGACTCGATCCTGGTTAAAGAAACTTGAGCAGATCCCAGCAAAAGGACAACACCTCGCCAGAACGAGGGTTCAATCCGTAACCGCGTGCCCTTGGGGCGGGGAGGGAAGTTAATGCCCAGGCAGATTGTCATTGCCGAGCAACATCGCGTGGCAGCCGTCTTCGCCGAAGATCAAGTGCAAGAGCTGATCGTCGCCAGCGGCGCTCACCAAGTGGGAGACGTTTACGTCGGAATCATCGAGAACGTTCTGCCCAGCATCGATGCCGCTTTCGTCAACATCGGCCCTGCAGAGCGCAATGGGTTTATCCACGTCAGCGACCTGGGCCCGCTGCGCCTCAAGCGAAGTCATGCCTCGATTTCTGAGCTGGTCTTGCCGCAGCAAAAGGTGCTGGTACAGGTGATGAAAGAGCCTACCGGCAACAAAGGGCCAAGGCTTACCGGAGATTTGGCCTTTCCAGGGCGGTATTTGGTGTTGCGACCCTACGGAAAAGGCGTTCATCTGTCCCGCCGCATCGAGGATCGAGAAGAACGCAACCGTTTGAAGTCGCTGGCCATTTTGATTAAACCCCCGCAGATGGGCCTGTTGGTGCGCACCGAAGCGGAAGGTGTGTCCGAAGAAGCGATGATCGACGACCTGGAGCAATTGAAGAAACTCTGGGAAGATATTCAACAGCAGTATCAGGCAGCACGGGGGCCGGGGCTACTCAACCGGGATGACGACTTTATTCAGCGGGTGCTGCGGGATGTTTACTCCGACGATGTGAACCGTATTGTGACCGACTCTGCGGCAGGAGCGAAGCGAGTCCGTAGCTATCTGCAGGGCTGGAACAAGGGCCAAATGCCCCCCGGTGTCGTTGTCGATGCCCACCGCGAGCCCACCCCCATTCTGGAGTATTTTCGGGTCAACGCGGTCATTCGGCAGGCGCTGCGGCCACGGGTGGATCTGCCCTCTGGTGGCTACATCATCATCGAGCCCACCGAGGCCCTGACGGTAATTGATGTTAACTCGGGCTCCTTCACCCAATCGGCCACTTCTCGGGAGACAGTGCTGTGGACAAACTGTGAGGCGGCTACCGAGATTGCCCGCCAATTGAGGCTGCGCAACATTGCCGGTGTGATTGTGGTGGACTTCATCGATATGGATTCCCGCCGCGACCAGTTGCTGGTTTTGGAGCATTTTAACAAGGCCCTCTCCAGCGATAAAGCTCGCCCACAGGTGGTCCAACTGTCGGAATTGGGGCTGGTGGAGCTCACCCGCAAACGGCAGGGGCAAAGCCTTTACGAGATCTTCGGCTATTCTTGCCCCACCTGTGAGGGGCTGGGGATCCTAGCCCGCTTGCCGGGGGCCGAGCCAGGGCATCTGTTAACAATAGAAAGCGGCCTGACGGTAACGCTACCCACCGAGGCGGAAGGAGGGGATGAGGAAGAGGCCGGCCCGATCCTGCCCCGCGATGGCAACCCCCAACGGGCACGCCTGCGAGTGGGGAGCGATGGGCTGTCTCGAGGCGATAGCCGTGCGCTGCTGCGGCGGTCGCGCTCTGCCCCCGGACAACGACGCCCCAGCCCGGATCCCTTTACGACTTCAGACGATCTGGAGGAAGAGCCACGGGTTGAAACGGGACGCAAGCGTCCCCGTGAAGACTGGGGGGATCCCCGCACTGGCCAGCGCCTCGTTGCCCGGAGCCTGGATACTCCTGTAGAAGAGGAAGCCCCAGAGCCGATGCAACTGCCAGGGGGCGGAGCAGACCTAAAGCGTCAAGAACCCCGCCGTTCTGGCCCTGGGGAAGAGGCAGAATCCGCCTCACGCAAAGATCACACTTCCCCAGCCCGCACCGTTCGCGCCAGCGGGACGGAGTCCTCAGAAGGCCGTCCGGCTCCGGTACGGCAAACCGTCACCGTGGAGATGACCCCGTTACAACAACGGGTCTACTCGGAGTTGGGGCTGTCGCCGCTGTTGCTGCTTGACCAGCCGCCGCCTTGGGGCCGAGACACGGCGGTTAGGGTGGTTCTGCCGGGAACTCTCGAGGTGGAAAGTAGCCCAGAGGTGGAGACTGAGGCAACTTCTCAGGCGGAGGAGTTGGCGCCCGAACCGGATGCCTTGCAGGAGAAGGAGCCGCTGGATACCGTTTCTCCACCCGAACCCTCGGAACCCGAAATCTCCTCTGCTGAATCGTTCCCGTCAGCCGTGCAGAGCAGCTTGGCCGAGCCAGCGGCGGAACTGGGGATCAGCCCTGCCCAGCAATCTCCAGCAGCCTCCAGGCGACGGCGCTCCCGCAGCAGTTAGGCGCTGCTCTCAAGCCCAGGGGCAGGCATGGGAGTATGGTGGAGCGGGCAAGGCCGAGTTTGATCTGGGAGGGATCCCTTTGGCAGCAGGGGATCCTGCGGGTGGCGGGGGTGGATGAGGTGGGGCGGGGAGCCCTGGCTGGGCCAGTGGTGGCGGCGGCGGTAATTTTGCCGGCCCAGATGGATCCCAAAGAACTGGAGGGAGTGAGGGATTCCAAACAACTGCGTCCGCAGCAACGCGCTCAATGGGCGGAACGGATTCGGCAGGTGGCTTTGGCTGTGGGCGTTGGCAGTGCCTCTGCTGCTGAGATCGACCGGCTCAACATTCGACGGGCCACGGTGCTGGCCATGCAGCGAGCTTTGGCCAAGTTGGATCCAATCGACCACATTTTGCTGGATGGATTGCCGCTGGCCGAGCTGGGATCCCGGCAAACGGCCCTGGTCAAGGGGGATCACATCAGCCTCTCCATTGCCGCTGCTTCAGTTGTGGCCAAAGTCTGGCGAGATGCCTTGATGCAGAGCTGGTATCGGCAGTACCCCGGCTACGGCTGGCGCACCAACGCTGGCTATGGCACGCGGGAGCACCGACTGGCGTTGCAGAACTTGGGGCCCACCCCGCAGCACCGCCGCAGCTTTGCCCCCTTGGCAGAACTGAAAGTCAGCAGATATGATGGTTAATGCAGTTGCATTGCCCACGTAGCTCAGTGGACTAGAGCACTGGGTTCCGGTCCCAGGTGTCGGAGGTTCGAATCCTTTCGTGGGCGTCTTCAGGCATATAAGTTCAGCCATATAAGTGGGCAACATACTCTCCGTACCCGTTGTAGGGCAAGGTGGGAACGATTTGCCACTGGGAACGGGATCCGAAACCGATCAAGACTTCCTGCTCCTGTGACCAGCGGGGGTGGGGCACCCTAGGATCCACATTGGCCTCAAATCCATACTCCTCAGGGGCGAGGGTATTCCAAAACGTAGAGGGTTGATGATCCAAAAGCTCGATTTTGACGATGGATTTTCCCCCCTTAAAGCCATACTTCCAGGGAACCACCATGCGAATTGGCGCTCCGTGCTGTTTGGGCAACGGCTTGCCATAAACGCCGAGGGCAAAAAAGGCCAACTCGTTAGCCATTTCCTCGATCCGCAACCCTTCCGTGTAGGGCCAAGGCAAGTTGGGGGGCCAGATCGGGCCAGGCATAATTTCCGAATCGTAAAAGGAAGTAAAGCGGACAAATCGAGCCGTCGGCAAGGGATCCACCCGTTCCAGCAGCAGCCGCATCGGAAAGCCCAACCACGGCACCACCATCGCCCAGGCTTCCACACAGCGAAAGCGATAGATGCGCTCTTCGAGGGGGAAGTTAAACAGATCTTCCAGGCCCAACCGCTGAGGATGCCGCACCAGCCCGGTAATCTCGACAGTCCAGGGATCCGTGGGCAAAGCCTGTGCAGCCCGCCAGACGCGCTTTCCGGAGCCAAACTCGTAAAAGTTGTTGTAACGAGCAGCTACAATCTCCTCGGTGACGGGCCTGCCCACATCCGAAAAGTGGGGGTTGAGTGGGATCCCCCTCAGCTCTCGTTCTACCGAGGGAGCAGCTCCCCTGCTGCCAAACCCAAAAATAGAAAAACTGGCTCCCACCCCAACGGATCCCAGTTGCGCTAGAAATTGCCGCCGGCTGAAAAACATCTCTTCTGGAGTGACCTGTGCCTCTCGTTGCCAGGGGTGAGGAACTCGGATCCCGAACATCCATCAGCCATCCTTTGATTCAGAGTCAGGGAAAAAGTCTGCCGCCCGAACTACTACATCCTAAATGAATTACTACATCCTAAACGGATCTAAGCCGACATTCCCCGAGCTCGTTTCCAGCGCTGCCCCATGTGTAGTCATTTCAAATGTAGTCATTTCAAACAGCAATGAAACGATTTGTTATGTCTGTCCCTGGCTCCCCTCTCCTTTTGAGAGAGGGGTTGGGGGTGAGGGAAACCCTGCAGGCTGGGATGATCGGTGACGAAATCACGGTATAGCCGTGTTGGCTGAGTCCGTGCTGCTGGAAAAAAGTGTGGGGATCAGCTAAGGACTTGAGCTGGGCTCCGGCAAAACGTAAATAGACTCCACCTGCCGCCCTGCCGATGGCACTGCCTGGATGGTGCCCTTGTCGATGTGGTAAATGACTTTCTCCGCTTGCAACTGATTCTCCCCTTGGTTGATGATGACCTGGCCCTCCAGCTCAATGCGTTGCTCCTGGCTGTAATACACAGCTCTTTGGGCGCGGGCCGTAAGCCGCTCGGCAGGAAAACTGAGGGTGACATTGCCAATGGCCGTAAAAACCCCTGTGTTGGCGTTGGCCTCCTGCACATCGGCGCTGATGCTGATGGCACGGGGATTCTGACCCCAAGCCGGGATTCCAAGGGCCAGCACCACACCCACAGCCCAGCCCAGCGTCCCTAGCCGCTGCCAACCCTTCCGGTCAAACGCCATCTCCAAAGCCATGCCCCATCACCCCGTCAAACCACCCCAGCAGCCAGTCTAGCTTCTCAATCCTGGTCATAATGGCGGGGCAGCCTACTGATCCGTTCCCTTTCTCCCCTGGGGCAGAGCTTGGGCAAGCTGTCTTTCCAATTCGGCAACGCGCTGCATGAGCTGTCGGTTGGCTTCCAGCAGCTCCCGCGCCTGGCTGTTGAGGTAGGGATCCGATTCCCACCAATTGATGCCGATCTCCTTGGCCTTATCCACCGAAGAAATCAGCAGGCGAATGCGCACATTCAGCAACTCCACATTGCCCACCGAAACGGTGATGTCTCCGGCGATCACAATGCCCTTATCCAGCACCCGCTCCAGCACATCGGCCAGCGAGGAGCCATGAGTAGCCGTGGTCAAGGGTTGAGAGCTAATCGGCACAGGGTTAATCGACCTCCAAAGTGTACCAACAGGCAAAAGACTCAGCCAGGCAGTTGGTCTAGCAGATAATTCAGCAGCTGGGATCCCTCTTCATAGCGCTTGCCAGCCCGGGGCAACAGCACATCCGCACACAAAGCGCGAAAATCGGCATTCTCTTTGCTAACTGCCAGCTCATGTTCCTTGACAATGCGCCCGATCATCAAACAACTGCGCAGGCTGGGGTGGCGCGTCAGATCCAACTTGCGGCGAAAAGCCCGCACAATGTGGACGATCTTGAGGGCGTCGGGGCCGGATAAGCCTATTCGCGAGGTGAGAATCTCCTTTTCGGTCTCGATGTCCGGCTCCCCCATATCGATGGTGATCATCCGATCCAGCAGCGCATCTTGGGCCCTGTGAACCCCGGTATATTCCTCCGGGTTAGAGGTAAAAATGGCCCGGAACTGGGGATGCACCCGCAGATATTCCGAGCGGTTGCTGTCCGGCGGCAACACCAGCAGCCTCTCCTCCAAGGCACTCAGGAGAGCATTGTTGGCCTCAGGGCGGGAGCGATTGAACTCGTCGTAGATGAGGGTAAACCCCTCTCGGCAAGCCAAGGTGAGGCGGGCATCCACCCAGCGCTGCTGCACATCCTCCTCCGTCTTCACCACCGAGTGAATGAAGTTGTCCACCACCCGCCGATGGGTAAAACCGGTGCGCCCCCCGATGAGGTCGGAAGAATCGAAGCGGTCATCCCCATAGATCAGCATGATGGGGCGGCCCAGCAGGCTGGCCAGATGCATCGCCAAAGTGGTTTTGCCCGTACCCGAAGGCCCCCGCAAATGCACCGCAAAGCCCGATTGCAAATAGCGCAAAGCGCGGCGGGTAATCCGCTCAATGTAGGGGGTGTTCACGAACTGGCGGGGACGCGCCTGCAGAACCGTGGCCATGGAGATACTCAACCTCTTTGCTGCCCTAGACTCCTTTGCCTTGACTATAGCCCGGATGTTCTTCCTGCGCTCGGCACAACTAAACTGCGACCGTCCCCGACACCATGCGCCGCAGCGTAGCCAAGATTTCCGAGGGATCCAACCCCAGATCCACCGCGCCGCGGGCCAACAAATCCCGCACCCGTTCCCGATCCCCAATTACCTGCAGCAGGGTCAAGTTGGGATCCTGCGCTTGTAGATCACTCACATACTTGTTGACATAGTCAAGGATGGGATCCACCTGTTTCTCAACAGTAGGCGGAACTTCAGGGGGTTCGAGCGTTGTCAAACCCCCTGGGGGTTGGGAAACAGAGACCGGGGCGGACGGCTCCACCGGGGTTTGACCTTCGGCTACAGGCGTTGAGTCGGAAGCAGTCTCACCGGCAGTCGCAACGGCACTGTTAGAGCTTGCACTGGAAGTGGAGACTTCAGGTTCTGGGATGAGGTCAGGGATCCCATTGCCCCACACCTGCTTATGCAACTCCGCCCGGAAAGTGGCCAGGGATCTCCGTAGGGCCTGGGCCTGGGCTTGCTGTTCCTGAGCCATCTGAGCCAGCTCCTGTCGAGCCATTTGCCGGAGAGCCTGTACCCACTGCCGCAAATCGGCGCAAAAAGACTGCCGCGCTTGCTGAGTTTTGTCGGCCATCGCCTGCCGAGCCTGCGTATAGGTGCTCAGCAAATGCTCCACAGCCGCAGTCAAGTTAGCCCGGAAAGCCTGCAATTGCTGCCGGCTGACTTCCAATTGAGCAGATCGTTCCTGCTCCAGGCGAGCCAGACTCTCTGCCACCGACTTGGCCCGCTGAGCCGCCGCTTCCGAACGGGAGCATTCGTCCAGGGATCGCCTCACAGCCCGCTCCTGCCTCAGTTTCTGCAATTGGCTGCGGGTTTGCTCCGTCTGGTGCCGTATTGCTTCTTGTCGTTGCTGGCGGCGCTGCCCCAGCTCAACCATCAGGGCTTGGTGCTGCTCTAGGCGCTGCTGCCGGGATCGGCTTAACAAACTTCGGTTTTGAGTCACCCGCCGGCTGCGGGCCATGGCCCATTGTTCCTGCAAACTCATGATCTCCAATCCCTCACGTCGTTTTCAATGCTTGGGTGGATACAGCTTCTCTGCCTGTTCCCAACTCGATGGCACTGCCAACCTGTAGCTCAGTGCGGCTGCAAGACTCAATCCTCGAACAAAACCCGCAGAAGCAAGGCAGAGACCGGCGGTGGATCCCTGCCTCGCTTTCCGACGGCTAGCTTCCTACGCCTCCGCCCAGAGAGCATAACTCATCCAACCATTGCGATGCTCAAGGCGAGAGGGTTGTGGGCACTTTCCTTGGTTGAGTGATTTTGGTTAGGCAGATTTAGACGGCAGGAGCAGCAGCAGTAGCCGTCAGACCCACAGCCTCAGCGTATTTCAGGTAGGTTTCCACGGAAGCCACAACGACGCGGGCTTCAATGGCCAACAGCTCGATCCCAACCAAAGAAACCCGCACCCAGGCATCGACCACGATACCTTTATCCAAGATGCGATCGATCACTTCGGCCAAGCTGGACGAGGAGTTCACTTTCTCTACTGCCATAACGATCTCTCCTGCACTGATACTGCTGATACTGATGAGGGTTGAAAAGGACAGACAACTCGGCGGCAAAATGGCATGTAGAAGGGATCCCAGCTGAGGATTCACCTTCCCTAGGGCGACAGCCGCACCCTCTATCACCCTAGCCCTATTGTGCTGGCTTTTTTCGGGGAGAACACCCGTAGATTCGCTTAAAAAAGACGGCGAACTCGAAAGGTTTACCGCTTTTCTAAGCGCCATCCCCCCTACATAGTACTCGCCAGCAGAAAAAATGGGCAAAGATGAGGGCGAGTTTTGAGCCCAAGTTGTGGAAGTGTGGTGGAGGGGCAGTGGGAAGCGGCAGGGATCCCCTATACTGGGGGCAGTGGGCTTGCTGACATACCGTTTCTCGCTGGCTGATAGGGCTGTCGTGACCGATTTCAACACCGGGATCCCGAGCGTGCGTCGCCTGCAGAAGGTCATCAAGGATCGGGAAACCCTCGAGGTCAAACTCAATACCGGAGATGTCTTCGTCGGCCAGTTGCGCTGGCAGGATCCCGATTGCCTCTGTTTAGCCGATGCCGAGGGGCGGGAGTCGCTGCTGTGGCGGTCTGCCATTGCTTTCATCAAGGTCAGGCCTCAGTCTTAAGTACTGCTCCGGATCCCTGTACAGCTCTTCTTCCCAATTTTTGAATAAATCTTTACAACAACTCAGGGCTTTTCTGTCTCCCTCTGAGGGCAGTTTTCTCCAGTTGACCCACTCCTGCTGGGTTTTTGGAGTGGTTGACTACCCTGCCGTCGCCCTGAGTCTATCCCAAAGCCGTCCCCCATTGCTCCGCAACGCTGTTGCAACTGCGTCAGCGGGCCGTAGGCCTTGAGGACGAGGCTTTAGACCCAGTTTTTTGGTAAAAATGCCAATTAAGAAGGGTATGATAAGGAGTGTTAAAAAATCTGATCTCTCCTCACCCAACCATGACGACTGCCCCCATTGAGATACCTCTTCAGCCTGCCGCCCAACGGCATAACCACTACAGCCGCGAAGACTTTTTCCGCTTTAATCTCTCCCAGGGATCCCTTGTGGACTGGACGGGCGCCCGCAATGTCTTGGTGAGCGAAGACTTTATCCTGGGTTTACAGCAGGGCCTGGAGGAAGAAGTGGGAGATGCCTCGGCTTCTCTGATGTACACCATTGGCCGAGAGTGGGGACGCAACGATGCCCTCCATTTTTCCCGCTGGTTTGAGGAGGAATATCGGCGCCACCCCAAGCAGAGTAATCTCATGTTTCTCTTGGAAACCTGGTGGTGGCCTCTGACCTCGCAAGGATGGGGGCGCTGGGAGGTGGAGACCGAGAGTCGGCGGCAAGGGTTTATTTTCATCAACCTCTTTGACTCCGCCGTGGCCCGCACCCTGGGGGATGTCGGTAAACCTGTCTGTCATCTTTACGCCGGATTATTTGCCGGCTTTTTTAGCACCATGGTGGAACGGCAGCTCAACTGCATCGAGATCCAGTGCTATTCTATGGGGGAAAGCTATTGCAAGTTTTTGCTCGGCAGCAAAGATCGCATCGATGCGGCTGCCTTCTGGCTGAACGAAGGGGCCAGTGCTGGTGAAATTGCCCAAAAATTGCGTTCAGGTCAGGGAGTAGCTAAGGCATGACCTGGAAGATTACTTTAGAGGATTCGGTGCAGAGCTTTTTTGCCCGTCTAAATTGGGATAACCGCCCCCTACAGATGCGCTCTCTGCCAATGCCTTTTCTGCAAGTGCGGGAGCATTTTGGTTCCATCCCCTGGGCGGGGGATCCCCTGAGTTTGGCCGCGCATTCTCTGGGATCCCTGTCGGCAGCACCGGAACCCGAGCCGGAAGAAGAGCAGATCACCTTGGCGGATCTGTTCAGCCTGTTTTGAATCTCCTAGCACCCACCGACATCCGGGAGGAGCGAGATGGTAAGCCCCTTGGAGCAGATGCTGATCGAGTCGGAAGCCCGTTACCTCAAACCAGAGGAGCTGGAGCATCTGAAAGCCTATGTTCTCGGCTGGCCAAAACGGCAGCATGTGTACCGAGTTTTGCGGGAACGGGAGAGCCAGGTGGTGAGCCAAACCCTGAATGCCCTGCAAAAAGAGATGCCCGACCTTTCCCCCCAAGTGTTGGATCTGTGCCGGCGGCACCTGTTGTTGCTGCTGCGTCACAGCGCTATGGCCATGTTGCTGCAGGACGAAAACCTCCTGAAAGAGCGGCTGCTCGAGTGGATGGAGGAAGAGGTGCGCCTGTACGGACTGCAGAGGGTTTATGAGGTTGCCTATCGGATTTTCCAGCAGGAGCTGAGAGACCATCTGGCCCCTGGAGAGTTGGAGTTTATCCGCCCCTTAATCACCCAGGTACAGGTGGCCTTGCTGTTTTAGAGCTAGATACTTTTTTGCTTTTTGCATTTTTCGGTGCTAGAGCGCTCTATCTCAACTAGCCGGAGACTTCAGTGTCGTTGGAGTTAATGTTAGCGTTGTAGTAAATCTGCCCAAGGGGTATTCAATTGCTGGAGGGATCGCCATAAGATTTGGAGCGTAAACAACCGTTCTCCCAGCTCAACAACCAACGAACTGTCAACTGCACCCTGCTCCTATTTGGATGCTTAAAGCTCAATAACGACTTGGATTGGATAACCAGGGGATCCCTTATGACCGGCACTAGCTCTATCTCCAATGGCTCAGTCACCTTTGATCCCTACACGCCCGTTTTGGCCAACTACTATGCACCCAGCGCCTATCTGCGAAGCGATTTGGAATCGGGCTTACTGGAAAGTCGCCACGGTGAACGTCTCTTGGCCCTTCCAGAAGCATTGCTGCGGGGCATCTACACGGGCCTGGAATACGAGACTGGCCAGGCTGCTCGTTTGGTATTGCGCAACTGTGGTCGGATGTGGGGCAAGGAGTTTTTCCGCCGTTTTGCCCAAGAACTCTCCGACTACTACCAGAAGCCTTTGGCCGAGCTGGAGATGGGCCTTTTCCTGCAAAGTCTGAGACAAGCTTGGAAAACTCATGGCTGGGGATTGATCGAGATCGACTGGACTTACAAAGATCAAGGAGTGCTGGTGGTGTCGATTCGCAATTCTCCCTTCGCTGCCGTCACGCCTCCCCATTTCAAGCGGCCGATGGGCTTTCTGGAGGCAGGGCTGTTGGCCACCTGGTTTAGCCAGCTAACCGGCCAGGATTTGCTCTGCGTGCAAACCGCCAGCGAGGCTTTGGGAGCGAAGAGCAATTTGTTTGTCGTAACCGCTGCTGCCCGCCTCAAAGAGGGAGAAGCCTGGGTGGACTCCGGCCTCAGCCACGAGCAGATCCTGGAAAAGCTCCTGCAGCCCAGCTAGGCGATGGGGGCTGGTTTTCCCCAGAGGGATGGGATCCCAACAGGGATGAGTCTGTATAATTTTCTGGAAGCGAGGCGAGCTCAAGCGCACGAGGGTGTGGCCATTGGGGTGGCGAGTCAGAGCAATTCGGGGAGCCATCACCGTACCTACAAACAGTGCCGAGGCCATTGGCGCGGCGGTGGCTGAGCTGCTGGATACGCTAGAGCACCGCAACGCCCTCGATCCGGCTGAGTTGGTCAGCGTTATTTTTTCTGTTACTCCTGATTTAAATGCAGCTTTTCCCGCCCAGTTTGCTCGTCGTCGCCCCGGTTGGGAGTCGGTGCCTCTGTTGGATGTGCAACAGATGGAGGTGAGCGGCGACTTACCCCGTTGCATTCGGGTTTTGATCCAGTTGAATACTCCACTTGCTCAAGCGGACATGCAGCATGTTTATCTGCGAGGTGCCCGCGAGTTAAGGCCAGATCTCAGCACTGTTTGATCGATCCATACAGCACCAGCACAGGGTTGACACTCTCACCGACTAAAGTCGGGGGATTTCTACACTGGAGGTGGGACAGTCTGTTGCCATGGGCAACATGGGGCATGATGGATCCCGGATTTGCCCCGCTTATTCTGGGGGAAAAGAATGGCTTAACTCAAGTTGATCCGGGTCGTATCACTACTGATTTGGGAAGGCGCAGAACATCCAGATTCACTCATAGACTTACTTGGACTTACAGTCATTTTAAACAGGTATGAAACATTTCCATCCAGCTCCCCTTTCTTTTTAGGAGATGGGGTGATGGCAGCGGCACAGAGCACTTGGGGGGCTTCTCAATTAGCTTAAAATGACTCTACTTAAGATAAGAGTAGATCTGAGAGCTCAAGGAGACAGCTTTTCTCGCAGACGGTTTTCCCACTGTTGCAGTTGCTCTTGGCGAGCGGCCACCTCTGCTTCGCGACGGCTCAGCTCTTGGCTTTGCCGAGTCAAGGATTGCCGCCAGCTTTCAATCTCCGACAGATCCACCAGACTGTGGGTTCGGGATAGGTTGTGCAACATCTCCACCAGCTTCATGGCTGCCTCTTCCGCCCGCCGTACCTGCCGCTCTTCCGAAAGCTCAACCAGCAGCAACACCCCAATGTTGTAAGGGCCAACCTCTTTGCAGGTGACCCCTTCTGGCTTGCGCAGCGGCATCCAAACACCGTCCTCGGCCTGCCGGGCCAAGAGCTGCAGCTCCCCCTGGCCGAAGAGACTTTTTTTGTGTACCCGTGCCAGATACAGCATGGAACATGCAGGAAGATGCTGCCGATTTTAGCACCGATCCCTTTTATTGAAGAGGGATCCCGTCCCTACACCCAAACCTGGGTTTTGTTGTCCGTGCCACCAGGAGGATCAATGCTAGGATCGGCTGTGGAATGGATAAGGCTCAACGCTCTCCCGTCTTCATCGTTTAGGGATCCCTGGCATGTTTCTCACCCAAAGCCCCTACTTTTTGATGGCAGCGCTGGTGGCGATTGCCAGTGGAGCCATCTTCGCGGTTCGGTTCATCAAGCGCGAGGCCTCCGCTGAGTACGACGTGATTTTTGCCACGATGGGCCTGATCTATTCCGTCTGCTTGCTCTTGGAAGGTCAGCGGCTCATCCCGTTGCTGTTCTTTGCGCAGGTGTTGCTGGCGGTGATGGCCGGCTGGTTTGCCATCGAAACCTTCCGTTTGCGGATTCTCTTAAGCGAAAAAGCACGGCAGGTGGGCGGGGCTCGTCCGACCGTTCGGCGGCAAGGCTTCAGCCGCACCTATCCCCCGGATGGCTATGCCCAAGGACGCACGGTTTCCACTCGAGCCGAGGGATCCCGTATCCGCGATACATCCTCTTACAGTCGCTCCATTCCTGGGCGCAGTGGTGAAGATCCTAGCCGTCGCCCCAGGCCCCAACTGACCGGCGATACCCGTGTGCGTCCACGCCGCCGACCCGAAGGGGATGAGTATTACGAGGAGCCAGGAGTCCGCCCGCGTCAGGACACCGACTACGATGAGCCGGCTCCGCCGCCAGAGGCCCGTCGCCCCCGTCGCCCTGCCGGAGAGTATCCAGAGGATGTGGATGTGCAGGAAGAGCGCAGCACAGGTACAGCTACCCGCCGCCGTCCCCCACGGTTGCCCCAAGACCAAGGGGAAAGCTACGCGGATGAACCTCCCCGCCGTCCTTCCCGCCGCGTTGTCGAAGTAGAGCCAGTAGAAGTGGAGCCAGAAGAGTATGATGACGATCTGTTCTGATAGGCTCTCGACACTGCTCTGAAACTCAATAGGGACAGCGCCAGCCTTGCTTGGGAGGTGTGGTGAATCCGGTTGGATCCCTCAGCCCGTGTTGCGCATCCCGGCGGCAATGCCGTTGATGGTGAGCAGAGCCCCACGCAGAAGTTCAGCTCGGTCGTAGCGTGTTCGTCCGGTGCGGGATCCCTGACGCTCCCGCAGGCGCTTGAGGAGAGAGACTTGAATAAAGCCCAAGGGCACAATAGAGCGGTTGCGCAACTGCACCGAGCGCTTCAAATAAGGGTCGTTCTCCAACAGTTCCCTGTGGCCCGTAATCTGCAACACTATTGTGCGAGTACGGTGCATTTCTTGGGCAATACACTCAAACAGCTCCATCGCCCGCTCTAGACGCTCTGGAGAGCTCATCTCCCGCACGTAGTGACGCGCTATTTGCAGATCCACTTTGGCCAGAGTCATCTCCACTTTGGAGATCACCATGCGGAAGAAAGGCCATTCGCGATAGAGGTGCTGCAGGTGGTTGAGGTTGTGCTCGCCCCTGGCCACGTATTCTTGTAGGGCGGTGCCAACCCCATACCAGGCCGGCAAGAGAAAGCGGCTTTGCGTCCAACTGAATACCCAGGGAATGGCCCGCAGGGATCCGATGTCTTTTTGGCTACCGCTGCGGCGGGCGGGACGGGAGCTGATCTGCAGTTGGCTGATCTCTTCAATGGGGGTGACCTCGTGGAAAAACTCCACAAAGCCCTCCTGCTCGTAGACCAGGTTACGGTACACCTGCCGGGAGCGCTCCGCCAAGGATTCCATCAGGCGCGACCACTCGTGCAGATCGTTGGGGTAGGTGCGCAGTAGGCTGGCCTGGATCACGGCGCTGGTGACGGTTTCCAGGTTAAAAATGGCCAGATCCTGGAGGGAATACTTGGAGGCCAACACCTCTCCCTGTTCGGTAATTTTGATGCGGCCCCCCACACTGCGCCCTGGCTGAGCCAAGATGGCCTCGTAAGCCGGGCCCCCTCCACGGCCCACCGAACCGCCCCGGCCATGGAAGATCTGCAGCTTCACCCCGTAGGATTCGGCCACCGTCTGCAGGCGTTGTTGAGCCTTGTAAATCTCCCAGTTGCTGCTCAAAAAGCCGGAATCTTTGTTGCTGTCGGAGTAGCCCAGCATCACCTCCTGCAGATTTCCCTGCTGAGCCAAGTACTGGCGATAGAAAGGGATCTCCAGCAACTGCCGCAAAACTTCCGGGGCCCGCTTCAGGTCTTCGACGGTCTCAAACAGCGGCACCACCGCCAGGGATCCGCGACCGCTAATGGGATCGTAGAGCCCCACCTCCTTGGCCATCAGCAGCACCTCCAACAGGTCGCTCAACTGGCGGCTCATGCTGATCACATAGGTTTGGCAAATGGCCAAGCCGAATTCCTGCTGCATGCGGCGCAGGGTGCGAAAGGTGGCGATCAGCTCTGCCGTTTTCTCGGAAAAGGCGATCTCCAGCGGTATCAGAGGCCGACGGGTTTGCAGCTCCTGCAGGAGAAAGGCGGTTTTTTCCTCTTCCGTCATCTCGTTGTAGGGACGCGGCAAAATGCGCAAGTACTCGAAAATCTCCGTGAGAGCGGCTTCGTGGTAGCTGCTGTCTTGGCGGATATCCAGATGGGCCAGGTGAAAGCCAAACACCTGTACCTGTTGAATGAGATGATCCAACTGACGGCAGGAAAGGCCGCTGTTTTTCAAGCTTTTCTGGATAAGCTGCAAGTCGGCCAGGAATTCTTCCGCGTTGGCATAGGCGTTGTCCACAGGGGGAGGGGTGGGCAAACAAGCGGAGTCGGCCAAGTTGCGGTTGCGCTCCCGCGTTAACTCCAGCCGCCGCTGAATGTAGCTGAGCTTGAGGCGGTAAGGCTCCTGGCGATATTGCAGCGAAAACGATTCGTAAACCTCGGGCATGAGGCGGTGATCCTGCTCAAGGGCATCCAGCAGTTGGCTGTCCACATCCCCCCAATGCAGGGAAATGCTCAAGGTTTTGGTGAGAGCCTTCACCGATTCGATGTACTTGCCCAGGATGAGGTTGCGCTGATAGCGGGCCGTTTGCCAGGTAACATCGGCGGTGACGGAAGGGTTGCCATCCCGATCCCCGCCTACCCACGAGCCGAAGTTGCAAAATCCTGCCGGCGGTGGCTCGACGCTGGGAAAAGCTTTTTTCAGGCTGCGGCTGAGGTACTCGTGCAGCAGGGGGATGGCCTGAAACAACACCTCTTCAAAATAGTGCAAAGTGTAATCGACTTCGTTCAAAACAGTCGGCTTGGACTGATGCAACTCGTCGGTGCGCCACCAAAGCAAAACTTCTTCCGCCATCTGTTCTTTTATCATCTGGGCCTGCAAAGGCTGGGTTTGTTCTGCCCAATCCAGTTGGCTGAGCAAGCGAGAGAAAGCTCGTTGCTTCTCGCGGATGGTGTGGCGGACGATCTCGGTGGGGTGGGCGGTAAAAACCATGCGAATGTGCAACTGCTCCAGCAATCTGCGCAGTAGGCCCGGCGGCACCCCTTGAGCCCGCAGGTAAGGGAACAGCCGTTCAAATTTTTCGTTTTCTCGCACGGTACGTTGTTGGCTATCCACCATGCGCATGTCCGAGTCTTCTGCCCGTTCGTAGTGCTGTTCAACAATGTTGATCAACTGGAAGAAGAGGGCAAAGGCCCGTGCCGTTTGGATGGTGGCGTCGAGGCTGAGGTACTCGATAATTTGTAGTACCTCTGGGATCGGGTACTCCAGGGCTTGTCCTTCTGGGGAACACATGGAACGCAGTCGCTGCAACAGATCCACCAGAGACTGACCGCACTCCTGCAGGATCACCGATTCCCAGAGTTCTTCCACCAATTGCAGGCGACGGTTCAACAGGTTGTTCCTGCGGTTGAAGGCTTCGTTGACTTGAAGGGAATGGGCCAAGGGATCCCGTTCCCCAAACAGGGATGCCTCCTTCAGCCCGTTGGCAGAACCCGCTGCCCCCTCTGCAGCGGTCAGGTGGGGGGAAGAGGTCATGAAGGCAGCTCCTAGAATAACCATCCCAATATTAGAGCCTGTTTGTCGAAACGGCAGATGTAGCAGGTATCACGCTCAGATTGCGGTCTTCTCCGCGTCGGATTTTGTAGTTGAGCCTACAAATTGCAAGAAAAAAGTGTTTTACCTTGCCGCAATACCGGTCTAACGCCTTGTTGACAGGAGTTCTGGTGGCTGCCACCCTGTTTATCAACGCACATCTGCTGGATCCCGACCAGGGATTGGACGAGATCGGGCAACTGGGTTTTCACGTCGGTGGGGGATTTTTGTCTGCCGGCGGATGAGGCGGGGATCCGCTCAGGGGTGACCACGGTGGTGGAGGCGGGGATCACCTTCCCGGCGTTTTGTGCAACGGTGGCGTCAACTGCCCAGACGCGGGTTTATGCTTTGATTCTTCTCTGCTCTACATCGCCACTGCGGATTTCATCGCCCACCGCCTCAGGCTGGCTGTGGATTGGAAAAATCAAGATCTGGATCGGGCCAGAGCAGTGATCGAGACCCATCGCCAGGTGGTGGTTGGCCGCAAGGCTCGTCCCACCCTCAAGCTGGGAGAGAGGGAATCACCCACGCTCACTTCCGCTCTGATTCTTGGCGAAGAATATGCCTGCCGATCATGATTCATCTGGGCCGCTTCCCGATGGATGAGGTGTTGGATCCCTTCGATTTGTTGGATCGCCTGCGTTCGGGAGAGATTGTTAGCAACGAACAAAAGGCCCGCGCCCGCGACTACGCATTGCAGGTGGCAGAGCTAGAATCCAAGGCAATTGCAGCTTTCAACCGCAAGTTGGCAGCCTTGTCACCGGCTTGAGCCGCTCTGGAGCGGATGCCCATTTTATGATTTCGGATCAGCAGTGGATGGAACGGTGTCTATCCCTGGCCCGTTCCACACCTCAGCGTCCCTCTCCCAATCCGCGGGTGAGTTGCGTGATCGTGCAGGGGGATCGGGTGGTGGGGGAAGGCGTTCATCCGGGGGCAGGGCAGCCCCATGCGGAGGTGTTGGCTCTGCAACAGGCGGGATCCCTGGCCAGAGGGGCAACGCTCTACGTCAACCTGGAGCCCTGCAACCACTATGGGCGCACTCCCCCTTGTACCGAGGCCATCCTAGCTGCCGGGATCCGGCGGGTGGTGGTGGGGATGCAGGATCCCAATCCCTTGGTGGCCGGCAAAGGGATCCGACGCCTGCAGGAGGCGGGGATCGACGTGACGGTGGGAGTGCTGGAGCGGGAGTGCCAGGAGCTGAACGAGGGGTTTGCCTTCGCCATTGTGCGGCAACAGTGTTTCGGCCTGCTGAAATACGCCATGACCCTGGATGGCAAGAGCGCCGCCGCCACCGGCCACAGCCGCTGGATCAGCAACTCTCCGGCGCGGCAGTGGGTACACCAACAGCGGGCCTGGCATGATGCCGTCATCGTTGGATCCCGAACCGTTTGGCAGGATAACCCGCGCCTCACCTGTCGCCTGGCGGAGTTGCAGGGATCCCAGCCGTTGCGGGTGGTCCTCAGCCGTTCCCTGAACCTACCTCCCGTCGCCCATCTGTGGCAGGTGGAAGAAGCGCCGACGTTGGTGATCACAGAAGCTGTGGCAACCCATCCTTTGTGGGGATCCCTGGCCAAGCAGGGGGTGGAGCTGCTGCATCTGCCCCAAGTAACCCCCTCGCGGGCGGCACAGGTGCTCTTTCAGCGGGGGTGTCTGAGTGCCCTCTGGGAATGCGGGGGCACGCTGGCCTGGGCAGCCCTCAAAGATGGGGCGATCCAGAAAGTAGCCGCCTTCATCGCTCCCAAGATCCTAGGCGGAGCCGCTGCGCCAACCCCGGTAGCAGGGGAGGGGATCCCTGATGTAAACCAGAGCTGGCAACTGGTGGAGCCCCGGCTGGAGACCTTGGGGGATAACTGGTTGATCATCGGAAAGATCTCCTCTTCAGTTGGCCACAGTAGCCTACTAAAGTGACCAGCTTTCGATTGCCATACAGGGAGCTTCAGGTTTCTGAACGAACAGGCTGATATCTGTTCAATGTAAATGGATATACTCATCAGAAAAACACAACATTTCTGCACAATAGGGTTCAGAATTGAGCTAAATTGTGCTAAGCTAGTCGGCGTTCTGGGGAGTCAATAACATTTGGGTAAGGTTAGCAAAATCAAGCTATAGGAATCTATCAAGATTCTTCTGAGGTGAGCCTTGTAAACGGCAACGACCTTGTTCAGCCCTTCTTTGCTTGCCCAGTGAGCAGTTTGAAAGCTCTCCTGTCCCGTTTTCAGGTGCAAATCCCAGGATAAGGAAGGGCATTGTGTTGAATCTTTTTGCCGGCCTGCTGTTTGCATCCGCTTTCATCAGCCCCTCGGGAAACGTTGTTATCGAAGGGGATTCGGGGGAATGGGTTTTCGCCGATCATCAAGTCCTAGAAGGGGTTACTCTAACCCTTCTCACACGGCCCGGAGAGAGCTTGGCCTCTTGGAGAGAAATGCTCTCCGTCATGGACGTTCATGTCCAGGGATCGCCGCGCTTTCTCGCCAACCACATGCGGGACAACATCCTGGCTAGCTGCCCCCAAACGACTTGGGAGTTTCATCGGGAGAGCGAAGAAGATGTGCTCTACGAGTTCCGCAGTGCTGGTTGCCGTGGGACGGTGAGTGGAGTTGAGGAACATGAGATTGGCCGGATCACCCGAGGCCCGCGCGGCAGTGTGCGCATTGCCTACGCCGCCAAGCCCCAGATGATGCCTGAACTGCGCAGCCGCTGGCTGAACTTACTGGGCAGCGAGGTGGGGACAGCTCAGGGTTTTCCCATTCGCAACCTCAGCGGGGCGGCTGCACAGCCTTCTTCCCCGGCTTCAGAAGTCCCAACCTCAGAGCGGCAGATCGCCCAGTGGCTGCAGGAAGCAACCGATGCCCTGAAGCAGCAGGAAGATTTGCTGGCCGAGCTGGATCGCCTAGGTCAGGAAGCGCAGGCGGATGCCCGTGCCTACAGCCAAGGAACCCCCAAAGAGGCGGGGCTAAGGACAATCGGCCTGTACCGAGGTCGGGGGGACGGCAGCCCTGGCGAGGCCACAACCGAGTTCAAGACCACTGACACCTTGATCTGGGCCATCTTGCCGGTGGGCAACCTTCCTGCCAACGCCAAGGTGGAGATACTCTGGTACTACGAGGGCGGAGAAGCCGGGGGCGAGCAACTGATCCGCAGGCTAGATGTTCCCTGGGATCCCTTGGCCGATACCGTGCGAGGCTTTCTGAGCTTCAGCCAACCCTACACCGGCCGCTACCGCGTCGAGATTCATGTCAACGGCGAGAAGGTGGGAGTTGGCCGCTTCACGATCCGGTAGTCTCCTGCAAGAAGTACCCCTCCTACGGGGTTACACAGGCTTGGGGGTGGACAATCTCCATCACCAACTCCGACGGGGTGAAGACCGCTGTGCTGGGATCCAGAGGGGGGCTTGCTATCCTCGACGGGTTCTGCTGACAGGCCTGGCTTTGAGGTTGTAGATAAGGCTGGTGCGGTATTGCAACAGCAAATTGCGCAGATAAAGGGGCAAGTTGCGTCGGTAGAGGGAGCGGGTTTTGCGGTAGATAGATTTGCTGCGCCGGTTAATTGCTTGGCTGCGCCGCTGCAAAGAGGTTTGGAGTGGACGTTGGAGTGCCAGGGATCCGGGCACACGCATCAACCTTGGCCGTACCATATCCCCCCTCGAGAGCGGCGTTGAACGTTGGATCCAGTGTAGGGGATCCTCAGGGAAGCAGCCGCCAGCGGGTCAGCCTATTCTGCAGGTGGTCTGCCCAGCTTGCCGAGATCCCGGCAAAAGCTTCATCCCTCTCCAGATCTTGCAGCAACTGCCGACCCAGAGGTGCCAGACGATACCGATCCGTGATCCCCTGCCCATCCACTTCCCGCCGCAACAGCCCTACCTGAATCAGCCACATCAGCTCCTGATCCACCCGCATTTCCGATAACGGGCGTCGGCTGTAGCCCGCTTGAACGCCGGCCCAACCTGCAATCTTCGCTGGTGGGATCCCTTTTGTGCTCATGGCCTGCAGCAAGGGCAACCGAAAAGGGCTGCAAATCCAGGCACGCCAAGCCCTTCTGTACACTGACTCAGAGTCATGGAGCATGAGGGACAAGGGGAGTCCTTATGTTCTTATTCAATTCTGTCAATGGCCGTTGAGCAGCAGGCTTGTTACAATAAATTACGATATGTTGATCATCCTTGCCATTGTTGTCCTCCTGGGATTCTGGGCGCTGCGCTTGATGGAGCAGGCTTTTCAGAGTCAGGAGTTCTCGCGCATGTTGGCAGGGACACTGGTGGCTGTGGCTGCCGGCGGCGTCTTGACCTGTTACTTTCTGATGAGCGATACCCTTCAGATGTTGTTTCATCTGCAAGCGCAGTCCCCCTCTTCCTACTCTCAAGATCTGCTCTCCGATTTGAGCTGGCTTGATCAGTAAATGGGCGGTCATGAGCTACACCAATGCAGTAGCTCCGCTAGCGAGGTTGTGACGCAGCTTTTATAGTCGTTTTAAGCCGGAATGAAACATTTCCATCTAGCTCCCCTCTCTTGCTGGGGGTAGGGCGGCAGCGGAGAACGCTTAGGGAGTGTTTCAATCTAGTTTGAAATGGAAGGCCAAAGTATCTGGGGTTATGGCATCCTCCTGCATCCGCAAGGATGGAGTAGCAAGACCTGCCGCCCGCTTGCCAACAGTGAGCGGGAGAAATCCTGCAAGCTGTGAAAAAATCCGTTGACTTGAGCCGTGGGAAGAATGTCAATGGGCCAATTGGGTTGCCAGCCAGGCTCGGATGCTTCGGATCATTTGGTGGTTGGGGGCCAGTAGGTTCTGGTAGATCAACTGTCCAAAAGCATCGATGGGGCTGAACTCCTCCCCGACTTGGAAAGGATAGCTAAAACCCAGTGGAGTGAGGTGATCCCCCTCGAGATGCTGCCACTCGGTGTGGCCTTGATACTTGCGGCAAAGCTGCTGGTAGAGCAGAGGAATGTCGTCAATATCATCCTGTCGAAATTCCACAAGCAGGTTGTTTCTAACCGGATACTGCTCCTCAATTAAGCGGTTGGTTTCTGTCGGGGAAGGCTCGAACTCCAACCACAGGTTCACAGGCGGCGAGGAGGATCCCATCCACATCCGCCACAGATCGGCGAGCTGTTGTTGAGGCCAAGCTTGGGTCAACAGCCGCAGCAATGGCAAAGCCCGATCCAACCCGGCATTGCTGTAGGCCAGAAAAATATTGCCTCGCCGACGGGATCCCAGAGAAGGAACGGCTAGACAAGAGAGGATCTGCAACTTACAGCCCAGGCTATGACCCAAGCCAAACAGAGGCAACTCCAGCAAACCCTTGCTTTGCAGGCTTCTGTGCAAAGATTGGGCTGCGTTGAGCGCCAGTTGGGCGTGATCGATATCGGTGGTGTAGGGGGTGGCAACAACGGCCATGCCCATACGGGCCAGTTCTTCCAGCAGGCGGCTGTAGAACACTTGCGGGGCAGCTCCCACAAAAGCTCCACCCAGAAAGTGAACGACGGCGCGGGGTTGAGGGGGCAGAAGGAACCAAGTATGCCCATCGGTTTGCCAAGTTGGTGCCATGGTGTTGCAACCTCGCCTGCGATTTTGTTGGAGCTTTTCCCACAACCCGGCAGATCCCACTTGCCCACCTCACGCCGGTTCCCTGCGCTGGCCAGCCCCTGGAACTCATCCTAATGGACATCTTGCCCAGACATGGGGATCCCCAGTTAACTTCTGATGCAGCAGGCAAAACTCTGCCCCGCCTCAGACTGAGGTTCTAGCACCGAAGGGTAGTGCGCTACACTCGCCGAGATTGGGTTTTGAGTGTAGGATCCCTGCCCAAAAGTTGCTGTGGCTGCTATGACTAGGGCAGTGGGTGGTGAGGGATCGTGATGAAGACTTCACAGCTTGCAAAAGGATGCCTGCTGATCGATTGTCGGGACTTTGATGAAAAGACGATAAACCTGTTTTTGGCACCTGGGCCCGATCCCTACCGGGAAACAGAGGAATTTCTCCTGGACTGCGAGATGCGGGCAGATGAGCTGCCCCGTTATCTGCGGCGGGCCTTGCTGGAGTTTCAGTTGTATTCCAATTCGGAAGGGATCCTGCTGCTGCGGGGCTTGCCCGTGGATCCCGGACTAGACCATACCCGCACACCGGCTCTGGCGCAGCGCTCTGAGGAGAAAACCACTTTTGTCAGCGAACGCTGCTTGGCGATGATCGGCAGCCGCTTGGGGCATTTGGTCTCCTACATCCAAGAAAAAAACGGGGATCTGTTTCAAAACTTGGTGCCTACTCCCGACAGCGAAGAGGTGCAATCTTCCGAGGGATCCCGCACTCGGCTACAGTTTCACCGCGAGACGGTTTTTCATCCCCACTCACCGGAGTTTTTGCTGCTGTTTTGCCTGCGCCCCGACCATGATCGTGTGGCGGAAACCACCTACGCCAGCATCCGCCATGTCCTGCCTTTGCTGGGAGAGCGCGATCGAGAGCTGCTGTTTGAACCCCTGTATCGCACCGGCATCGACTACTCCTTCGGCAACCGGCAAGCCCTGATCAATGGCCCCATTTTGCCGGTGTTGTATGGCCGTCGAGAGGATCCCTTCTGGAACTACGACGAAGACCTGATGGTGGGGCTCACCCCCGAAGCCAGTCTGGCTCTAGAAGCCCTGAGGAAGGGAATCCACGCTGTCTACCGAGGCATCAAGCTGGAAACAGGGGATCTGCTCTGTATTGACAACCGCCGCACCGTCCACGGACGGACTGCCTTCTCTCCCCGCTACGATGGCTTCGACCGCTGGATCCAGCGCTCATTTGTGGTGCGGGATCTCGGCCTTTCGGCAGGGGATCGCCATCCCGGTGAGCGCATCATTCGCACCGCCTTCGCAACAGACGATGAGGCCCAAGCTGCCCTCAATGGGGAGCAGGTCTGTCTCAGAAGATCCTGAGAAGTTCGCAGACTTCAGCGCCATCCATAGCTCAAGTCCGTAAAAGTACTATTGGCGATTTCCCCGAAAGGGTTTGGATGAGTCGCCCCAGATTCTGATGTCAAAATACGTGATCCTCACGATGGCTATCGCAGAGCGTTTCCAGCATTCTAGGCTTATGAGCCAAAGCCATCAATTCTTCTCACGATTGCGAGGTTAAGATGAGCATTCGCCAGATCATCGATGAGGTTTTACAATCTTCGGTTTTAACTCTGCAGCAGGAGTCCAACATTAACCAAATCCTCTGGGAAAGAAACTATGATCCATCTGATCTAGAGGCTCTGGATGAGTTGGTAGAAGCCATTTTGCGCCAAGAGGTAAGGGCTGCTTCCGATCCCTGCTAGAAACCTAGCCTTGCTTGCAAACGACGGCAGATCTTGCTCAAAACTTACACACTTACACAACGCACAACTGAGAGCAATTGTGCATGCTCCTATCATGAGTCGGGATGAGATTCCAATCTCTCGACAATTTCCCGGATTAAATGCTCATCAGAGCGATTGATCTCGGGGTGGAAAGGCGCCTGTTTTAAGTAGCGCTTGAGATCCTGGCAGGCTTGCTGCCAACGGCCCAACTGATAATACAACAGCCCGCGATCCCTTAGGTGGGGCAAGGATTCAGGGATCAACAACAAGATCCGTTCCGCTGCTGCCAAAGCGGGTTCCAGTTCGGCGCGGCTCAGATAAATTTGCTTGAGGTTGTTGAGCAAGCGTACCAAGATCAGGCGGGGAGGGGTGGGGCGTAGGTGGTGTTCTTGGAAAGGGATCCCAGGCCCGTAGATTTGCGACAAAAGCTCTTGACAATCTTCTGGAAATAAAATCTCCCCCTGCTGAAAGGGATCCACAAAAATCTCGGCGCCTGCAAACAGGGGCCGGATTAAAAAGTGGCCGGGCATGCCCACTCCTGCCATGGGAAAATCGATCCGCCGCGCCAGCTCTAGATAGATCAGCGACAGCGTAATCGGGATCCCGGTGCGCCGATCGATCACTTCGTTCAAAAAGCTGTTGCGTGGGTCGTAATAATCTTCGCGATTGCCACGAAAGCCCAGATCCTCAAAGAGATAGTGATTCAAGATCTTGATGACCCGCAGGGGATAACGCTCCGGGGGAAGGCGCTCTTGCACCTCTGCGGCCATCTCATCCAGAGCGGCCACATACTCTTCCACCTCCAGATCGGGATAGGCTTCTTGGGCAATCCAGAGGGCCGCCCGACCCAGATCGATGGGCTCCGATTGGATTTCAAGGGCAAAGCGTTGACGGGCAGCAGGAATGCTCATGAAATGTTAAATATTAAATATTAAGGTTCTTTGCAAGGATCTCGGTTAGAACAGCAGCGTGCAAAAGCTGGTCAACAGCAAGGTCACCGCCGTCAGGAGCAGGCTAAAGCTCCAAAGCCGCAAAGCGGCAAGCAGCAGGATCCCGATCACCCAAATCAGCAGAGCATTCCAATAGGGTCGGTTGGGGGCTTTGGACACATTAATTTTCTGGAAGAAGGGCAGCAGGATGAACGATACATCCAACAACAGGCGCGGCAGCCGCAAATTGTCCGGCAGCGGCAGATCTCGCACCGCCAAATAAAGCAGCCCCCAGCTCAACAAAAGCGGGATTAGGAGCAGATAGTTGGATTCGGCCAGCAGGGGTCGATCCACCACCAGCGGAAACAGAGGGCTGATCCCCCAGAGCAGATAGAGGTAAAAGTTGAAGTTCAGCAGCGGCTGTAGCAGAGGGGGCACCTTGAGGCGTTGACCTTGGGATCCGATCCCGTTTACCTGAGCTGCGATTTTCTGGCCCAGGGATCCGCCTTTTTGAGGGGCTTGCGCTGCCGGGGCCGCCCGCCAACCGCAGTGGTCGCAGTAGGGAGACTTGAACCGGTAGGCTGGGATCGGCTTGCCACAGGAAGGGCAACGTTGGATCGGACGAGGTTGAGAACTGGAAGCCATGACCACCCCGCGGTACTTCTGCCTTAGCATGCCCCAATGGCTCTCAGTTTACTCCCAGGGCAAACGACAATGTAATACAGGCTGCCCCCAAAGCCGCGCCGGCCATGACCTGAACGGGAGTGTGCCCCAGCAATTCTTTCAGGTAGGGTTCTGGAAAACGGTCGGCGCCCTTTTCTTCAAACCATTCTTCCAGGAGGCGATTCAGCACCCGCGCCTGTTTTCCAGCGGCTTGGCGGATCCCCGCGGCATCGTACATCACCACCAATGCGAAAACCACCGTCGCGGCAAACAGCAGGCTGTCCCAGCCTTCCTGCATCCCCACCCCAACGGACAAAGCCGTCACCAACGCTGCGTGGGAGCTGGGCATTCCCCCGGTTTCCACCAAGACTCGCAGGTTAACCTTGCCTGACCGCACATAGGAAAGGATCAGCTTGATGGCTTGGGCCAACACACTGGCCAGCAAAGCAACCCAGAGGACATGATTGGCCATCAACTGTTGCAGCATACGGCTCTCCAGCACAGGAATGCGAGCAGGGTCTCCAGGGATCCCATCTAACTTGTCCTCTTGTCCTGCCCTAATGCTGACGGCGAGTGATGAAGTCCGCCAGAGCCAGCAGCGGTTCTGCCCGCGGTCCGTAGGGGCGCAACGTTTCCTTGGCCGATTGAATCAGCTCCTCGGCTTTTTGCCGGGAGGCCTCTAGGCCCAACAAGCTGGGATAGGTGGCTTTGGCGGCAGCTTGATCCTTGCCTGCCGTTTTGCCCAGTTGCTCGCTGGTGGCGGTGATGTCCAAAATGTCGTCCACAATCTGAAAGGCCAAGCCAATATCGCGGGCGTAGCGGCTCAGGTGGGCCAGCAGCTCCTCATCTCCCCCCGCCAGGATCCCTCCCGAAACCACCGAGACTTCCAATAGAGCGCCGGTTTTGTGGCTGTGAATGTACTCCAGAGTTTCCAGGGAAATGGCCTTGCCCTCCGACTCCAGATCCACCACCTGTCCCCCCACCAAACCGGTTGCAGCCACAGCATGGCCAATGCGGGCGATCACCTGTAACACCAACTGCGGCGGTACCCCCTGAGTTTGGCTGGCAATGTGCTCAAAGGCAAAGGCCAGCAGGGCATCTCCTGCCAAGATGGCAATGTCTTCGCCGAACACCTTGTGGTTGGTGGGTTTGCCGCGGCGAAAGTCGTCATTGTCCATGGCCGGCAAGTCGTCATGGATGAGCGACATGGTGTGGATCATTTCCAGGGCACAGGCGGTAGGCAGAGCCTGCTCCACAGTGCCGCCGGCCAACTCGCAAGCAGCCAGACAGAGGATGGGCCTGAGGCGCTTCCCCCCTGCCAATAGGCTGTAGCGCATCGCCTCGTAAATGCGCTCCGGATAGGCGGGAACCAAAGCTGCAGAGAGAGCTTCTTCCACCTGTTGCTGACGCTGGCTCAGGTAGGCTTTCAGGTTAAAGGTTTGGGCAACCAAGCGGGGTTTCCTCTCAACTCGGCAATGGGGGGATCCTTGTCGAGCCGTTCTTCAACAGACTTGTCAGGTGTCATTATCTCATGTCCACTTTAATTGGGGATCCCAGCCCAGAGGCCAAAAGGGTAAGAAGTAACAGCAAGTTGCAGCCGATGAAGAAACTGCAGGGATCCTGAGCCGCCAACTTGCGGTTGCTGTCGCCACAATGTCAGGATTCATAAGGATCTTTAGCCGGATTGCCCTCCTATGTCCCACTCGCCTGTTCAGCTCAGCGCCACCTCCTCCACCGCCAGCGGTGCGGAGCACTTGGGTGACCGTTTGCTGCGGGCGGCCCGAGGGGAAGTGCTGGATCGCCCTCCAGTTTGGATGATGCGCCAGGCGGGTCGCTACATGGCGGCCTACCGCGAGCTGCAAAGCAAGTACACCTTTAAGCAGCGTTGCGAGATCCCGGAGCTGGCCGTCGAGATCTCGTTGCAACCGTTTCGGGCCTTTGCCCCTGATGGAGTGATCCTGTTCAGCGATATCCTCACCCCCCTTGAGGGCATGGGCATCCCCTTTGAGCTGGTGGAGCATCAGGGGCCGATCATCGACCCGCCGATTCGTTCGCAAGCCCAAATTGAACGCATCCGCCTCCTGGAACCGGAAGAAAGTCTGCCCTTTATCAAGACCATTCTCAGCACCCTGCGCCGCGAGGTGGAAGGGAAAGCAACGCTGCTGGGGTTTGTCGGCTCCCCCTGGACTCTGGCCTGCTATGCTGTGGAAGGGCGCAGCTCCAAAGATTACGCCCACATCAAGAGCTTGGCCTTCGCGCAGCCGCCATTGCTGCATCAGTTGCTGAGCAAGCTGGCCGACAGCATTGCCCGCTACGTGATCTACCAGATCGAGGGCGGTGCCCAGGTGGTGCAGTTGTTCGATACTTGGGCCGGACAGCTCAGCCCAGTCGATTACGAGTGTTGGGCCTTGCCCTACCAAAAGCAAATTGTGGATCAGGTGAAAGCTCGCTATCCGCAGGTGCCGCTGATCCTCTACATCAACGGCAGCGCCGCTTTGCTGGAGCGGGTGGGCAAAGCCGGCATCGACGTGTTCAGCCTCGATTGGATGAGCGACATGGCAGAGGCCAGGGCTCGCCTGGGATCCCTAGCGGTGCAGGGCAATCTGGATCCGATGGTGTTGCTGGGATCCCCGGAGTTCATCCGGCAGCGCACCCTAGAGGTGATTCGAAAAGCCGGATCCCGTGGGCATATCATGAACCTGGGCCACGGCATTCACCCAAGCACTCCAGAGGCCAATGTCCATTACTTTTTCGAGACGGTGCGCCAGTCGGCAGAGCTGATACATTTACGCTGAACACTGCTGAACATCACTGTTCAACTATGCAGCGATAGCATTCTGTTTGTTTCCATTCGCGTTAGCGGGACGGAGTCCAAACAGAATGGCGGTATCCCGCAAAGCTTTGAGTAGAATACCCAAAGCGCAGTTTCCGTGTCGTCTTACTACCAATTTTCTGCTTTGCTTTGGCTACCATGTTGGCAGACTCGAAAGTAAACAGAAAGATCAACTGGTAGTAATCCGTACTGAACATATTATACATTATTTTCAGTATAGTTGAGCTTATTATTGACTAGAGTCATGCTCCTAAAAGCCCTCTAGCCTAACAGGCAGCGCGAACCCCTCCTCCCTGAAGCGTTTTGCTCAACTTTTGCTCTAAGGTTGCACGGCCATCTCCAGGGATCCCCGGTGTACATCAGCGTCATCATTCCCACCTACAACCGCCGTCCCATTTTGGAGCAGTGTCTGCGGGCCCTGGCGCAGCAGCAGCCCGGCCCCTACGAGGGCTACGAGGTGGTGGTGGTGGACGATGGCTCCACCGATGGCACAGTGGAATGGCTGCAGAACAACCCCGTTGGCTTGCCCCAGTGGAAACTGTTGCAGCAGGAGCACCGCGGCCCCGCCGCTGCCCGCAACCTGGGGTTTCGCCACGCCCAGGGATCCCTCATCGTCTTTATCGACAGCGACCTGGTGGTGGTGGATCACTTCTTGGCCAGCCACGCCCAGATGCTGCGGCGGCACGGCGTTACAGGGGATCCCCGCTCCCCCCACGAGGCTAAGGTCTTCACCTACGGGCGGGTGATCAACACCAGCAATTTTCAGGATCCCCGCTCCGAACCCTTCAAGCCCACCGATTTTTCGGCAGCCTTTTTCGCCACCGGCAACGTGGCCATTGCCCGCCATTGGTTGGAGCTGGCCTGCGAAACCCCCGCCGGCCCCTTTGACGAGCGGTTTCACCTCTACGGCTGGGAAGACCTGGAGCTGGGGGTGCGGCTAAAACGTTTGGGCCTGCGCCTGGTCAAGTGCCCCCAGGCCACCGGCTACCACTGGCATCCGCCCTTTGAGCTGCAGCAGATCCCAGGATTGATTGAGCGGGAACGGCAGCGGGGCCGCATGGGTATTCTCTTTTACCAAAAACACCCCACCTGGGCCGTGCGCCTGATGATCCAACTGACGCCCCTGCACCAATTCCTGTGGGGCCTTTTATCCCTGGGGGGCTGGCTGAACGAGAAGCGGGTGGAACCGCTGCTGCGCTGGTTGATCCGGCATGGCCGCTCGCAGTTGGCCTTGGAGCTGTGCCGGATTTTTTTCCTCAACTGGTACAACGTGCAGGCCGTTTACGAAAGCTACAGAGCGATGAAGGCGCGAAATAAGGGGATCCACTCGGCTTGAGCTGCCACCAGGGCGGGGTAAGTGAGTCGGCCATAATCCTTGCCGGGAATGAGAGGCTGGCCGGGATCCGGATCGGCACAGCTCAGGGGTTCCCAAACGGCGCCGGCCCCCTTGACAATGGCCCACACTGCCGCCACATCCCAGATCTTGGGCGAGCGTTCTACCGCCCCCAAAAGGCTGCCACCGGCCACCGCCAGCAGGTTGTAGGCAGCGCCCCCCAACATCCGCGCTTTGCAAGGGAATTGCGGGCTAATCCAATGGCTGCTGCGGGAACAGAAATTGAACAATTGGTTGGGGCCGGGTGAGGCGGTGCTAGGACGGATTGGCTGGGGACAGGCGGGATCCCGGTCGTGGCGGGTGAGAAAAGCTCCTGCTGCTGCATCCCCAGGAAACCGAGGCCAATAACCGTAAAAAGTCTGGCGGATGGGCGGCAGATGGACACAGCCAAACACCGGCACGCCCCAATGCAGCAAAGCCAAGGAGCTGCCCCAAATGGGGATCCCACGGGCAAAATTGGTGGTGCCATCCAAAGGATCCACTACCCAACACCACTCCTTCTCGGGAAAAATGTGGTTGGATTCCTCGCTCAGATAACCGTGATCGGGGTAGGCAGCGGCAATGGCCCCTTGAAAAGCGCGATCCGCCCACTGGTCAGAAGAGGTTACCAAGCTGCCGTCGGCTTTTAAGGACTCCGTCCCGCTGGCGCGAACCGTAGGGTGGGCCTGGCCAAAGTCTGCCAAGAGCTGGGATCCCACGCTGGCCGTAGCCTGCAAGGCAAACTCGGTAACCTCCAGCCAGAAAGGGGATAGAGCAGCAGTTGCAGAAGGAGCACTCATGCCCCAATCCTAGCGGGATCCCTGGCTTTTGGGGTGGAAAAGGGGTCGCAATGGCAGCGGATCCCTCACCAGCAGGTTTTAAGCCCCTAAGCTGACTAGAATCAAATCATAGGTAAACTCCCCAGCTGGCCACCCTCCTCCATGAACCAGCGCCTGATTGGACAACTGATTGGCAACCGCTACCGGCTGACCCGCCACATCAGCGAGGGTGGCTACGGCAATGTGTTCGAGGCGGTGGATACCCAGCTCAATGACGAGCTGGTGGCCGTCAAGTTGTTGCGCCCGCCGCCCCCGGACATGGGCCCAGAGTACTACCAGCAACTGCAGCAACGCTTCATGGATGAGGCCAGGGTCAGCGCTCTGTTGGGCGAGCACCCCAACATCGTGCAGGTGCGCTCTTACGGCCTGTACCAAAACCAGCCCTATCTGGTGATGGAGTACCTGAATGCCAAACCCTACAGCGGCCAGGGGTTGGACTATGTGCTGGCTCGGGAAGGCCCCTTGCACCCAGAGCGAGTGGTGAACTTGGCTCTGCAAATTTGCTCTGCCCTGCACCACGCCCACAACTTTCAGATGGATCTGGGCAAGCACTCCATTCGCGGCGTCATCCACCGCGACATTAAACCCAGCAACATCTTTGTGCAGAAAGGGCCCGATGGGAAAGAGCGGGTCAAGATCCTGGACTTCGGCATTTCCAAGCTCATGGGGGAGACCTCTCGTGGCCTGACGCAGACGGGCTATTTTTTGGGCACGATGGTCTACGCCTCGCCGGAGCAAATGCGCGGAGAAAAGCTGGATGGCCGCTCCGACATCTACTCGCTGGGGGTGGTGCTGTACGAGCTGTTAACTGGTGCGTTGCCCTTCGAGCCGGATACCGACACCTTGCAAGGCTGGTACCACGTCCACAACTTTCAAAAGCCCCGCCCCTTCCAAGACCACAAGCTAGCCCACCCCATCCCCGCTGCCCTGGAGAAGGTTGTCCTCCAGTGCCTAGAGAAAGACCCTGCCCTCCGCCCGGCCAACATGGAAGTGCTCGGCCAGCAGCTACAGGCTGTCTATGGAAACAAGATCGCCCCTCCTGCCCCGTTCATTCCCTCAAGTTCATCTCCTGCATCTCCAGGTGTTCGTCCCCAGCGGATCCCGACCGGATTTGGCCAGCCGACTTCCCAACAGCCGATGGGTCGAGCCGCCCCAGACGAGGAAGAAAAGCTACAACGGGCGGTAAGGCTGATCGAGGCAGGCGAGTACAAGATGGCCGTCCATCTGCTCAATGAGCTGATCCAGAGCGCCCCCAACGAAGCCCGCTACTATCTCTACCGCGGCCTGGCCCACCAACGGCAGGGACATTGGGGCCTTGCCCAGATGGATTATCAAGGGGTGCTGCGGCTGGAGCCGGGTAACCCTTCAGCGGAACAGGGGCTGCGCGAGGTGGAACAGAAGGTTGGGCAGGAACATGTCAACAGCAAGTCCGGCTCTCATCTGTTGGATGCACCCCTGAATGCACCCCGCCTGGGCAAAGGGTCGGCGTTGAGTTGGCTCTTGGCCAATTTGGGGGCGGCTGGGATCGGCTACCTGGGGCTGGGGGCATCAGCGCCTCTGCTGGCGGCTTTGGGATCGCTACAAGAAGCGGTGGCTGGAGCCGGCCTTGGCTTGCTGATGGGGCTGCTGCAGTGGGCGGTGTTGCGGCGGCAGGTTTCGGTGGGATGGGTGGCTGCAACTTTGCTGGCCACGGCTTTGGGCTGGGCGGCGGCGGATTTCCTCGCTCCCCAGGTGGGGGTAGCAACCTCTGCTTTTAACCCGACGGATCCCTGGCTCCAAAATGTCTTGCAGGCAATGGGAGATGCGCTGCGCGGTTTGCTGGTGGGGGTCGGCGTTGGTGTGCTGCAATGGGCCTTGTGGTCTCAGCGCTGGAAAGGTAGCCGGGCTTGGATCTTGGCGGCAGTTGCCGAAGGGGCAGGATCGGCTCTGTTGATGGGTTGGCTGCTGGACAATACTACCTTGAACAGTTGGCTGCTGCTGATCGTGGGGCTACTGGCCAACACGCGCCCCCTTAGCGCAATGGTGCTTTTGAATTTGCGCCGGATCCCTCCTGTTCAAAGTCAACAACAAGCCCCTTAGCCCACAGGGATCCCATCTGAGTTCTCTCTCTCAAGAAGAGGGAAAGACAGGAATCAAAACCGCTCATTATTTTTCTCACGATTTTTCTCACGGTTACCGGGGAGCGCCGTGAGATCCCCAGCTCAGAGCTACGCGACTGGTTGTAGGGAGTAGGGTCGTTTGAGCTACTGAGAAAAGCCCTATGGCCCTGTGCATGCAACGTTTTGGGTGTGGGCCACTGTCCTGGCCTAAATTTCAAGAGGGCAAGGATGCACGCTATAGAGGAACTTTCTAGCGGAGCTATTGCACCGGCTAGTGTCTCATTGCCATTTGAATTGACTATGAGTGCTGCTGCAAAACCAGGAACCAGAATCCTCGCCCGGCGAGTATGTTATGACTCTGAGCTGGAAGCTGTTTTCGAGTAAAACTCACGCATTTCTGTAAACCACTCCAATCGCGAGGGATCCCAGGTGTAGAACATGTGTCCGCCGCGATAATGACGTAGGGTGAGGTTGGCCTTCAACCGCGGATCCAACTTCATCAAATCCACCAGGTGATTCGAGGCAAAGTAGGGCGTGACCAGGTCGTAAAAGCCATGATGAATGCTCACCCGCATGTGGGGGTTGAGGGCCATGCTGCTGCGCAGCTCGTCCATTGCCCCGATGAATCCTTGCTTAAACTCTCCTTTTGGGGTGAACCGCCAGGACTTGAACACCTCCAGGTTCAGTAGGTGATAGGTCAACTCCGTTTCCACCTGCAAGGTCTCTCGCAAGTGGCTGTTGATGGCTGCCGTGAACAGGCGATCGATCCCATCCAAGGTGGGATCGGATCCCTCGAAGGTAGGCCGATCCGGAAAGGGATCCACCGTGGTTACAGAAGCATCGTAGAGCCCCAGCACCAGTCGCTGCGATCGCAACAGCTCGCGGGCAAAACTGGCGATATCGATCCGCCCGCCTTTGTGGGCTACATATTCTGGAGATAGGCCGATCCCTGCTGCCATTTCCTGATACACCGCTTGCCGTTCTGCCTCTGGCATCGCCTCTCCCATAGCCAAGAGGGGCAGCAGACGTTGCCGGGCAAAGTGTTCTGCTTTGGGCAGCAGGATCTGCAAATCCTCCCCCCAGCCACACCGTCCATGATGGGCTGCTGTGGCCACATAGGAAGGGAAAAGGGCTGCCCAGGTGCTGAGGTTGTAATCGTTGGTCTCCAGCAACCCAAACTCAATCGCAGGCGAGATGAGAATGGCCCCCGACAGGCCCACGCCAAACTTGGATTGCAGCTCCTTGGCCAGCCGCGCCACCCGAAACCCACCGTAACTCTCGCCGGCAATGAAAATGGGGGAGAGCCAGCGTTTGTATCGGGAAAGAAAGCCCTGAATGAATTCTCCCAAGGATTGCAAATCCCGCTCCACATCCCAGAAGGGCGATTCCTTAGGAGGCTCCTCCGCCTTAGCATCCGGCTGAGGGGGCTTGGATGCCGGATCGGATTTCTCCCGGGAATCTTTGGGGTCTTGAGAATCCTTGGGCAGGGCGCGGCTGAACCCCGTCCCCACCGGATCGACAAAGACCAGGTCGGAAAAGGGCAACCAACTTTCGGCATTGTCCACCAGCCGCACCGGGGAGGGGGGCAAACTGCCGTTGGGCCCGAAGCCAATCCGTTTGGGCCCCAGCGCTCCCATGTGCAGGTAGGCAGAGGCTGCCCCAGGCCCACCGTTGAACACAAAAGTGAGAGGGCGGTGCTGAGAGGCGGAGTCTTGCTTTAGATAGGCGACGTGAAAGATCTCGGCCACCGGCTTTTCCCGCTGGAAAAGGGTCTGCCAACCGGCCAGCGCTCTGTAGGTAAAGCTCTCCTCTCCAGCCGTAAACCTGTGCTCGGTGGAGGAGAGGGGGGAAGTGGGCTTAGATTCAGTAGCCATGAAATGAAAACAAGGATCGGCAACTTGATCCCCAGTGAATCACAAGTCGCCGACCCTCAACACTCCCAGAGGAATCTCCAAACGGCACCTCACAAAGTCAGCGGAGCTTCCAAAGTTAGATTGAAAGATTGGCCGGGGCGCAGCACCACCACCTGGGGAGCGGTAACATTGCCCACCACCACTCCGGTCACGGCGCCTCCTAAGACATTGCCCACCGAGACTCCGCCCGTGATCGCCCCCAAAATGGCCCCTGCGGCTGCCCCAATGGCTGCATCTTGAGCAATGGCCTCAGCCGAATACTGACGGGGATCCTTTTCGTCGTGGAGGATGTTGGAGGAAGCCCGCAGGCTGTAGGTACGACCGCCGAGAACAATGGAAGTGCCGACAAAGCGGGATCCGCCCGGTGCAGGTTCCATCTGTCCAAAAATGCGGCTACCCGCCGGGATCACCAAGCGCCCCTGGCTGTCAAAAATGTTCTGAGTAACGGCCACTTCCAGGGGATAGACGGTGTCGGGATAAAAGTATTGCGGCCCTTCGCTACTCAGGCTGCCGACCGGGATAATCGTCCCCTGCTCAAGGCGGTAGGCACCCAATTCAAAAAGCGGCTGAGCCGAACTGGGCAAGGGGGCCAACGCAGGGATCCCGGCCAGGCCAATAAGGGCTGCTGTTAAGATAGCTTTCATGAGTAGAGTCTCCGATGCTTCTCCAAGTTCTGCCGAGTTCTGAGCAGTTGCCTGAAGCTATTCCAAGTCAATTTGCTTCCTTATCTCAACTTCTCTCCGCTTCTAGGTTACCGAATCCTTCCTGAAGCTTGTTTTCCCCCACAAGTAGATTTGTCTTCAACTGTTGGCAGTTTGGGTGGCCATCCTGCAGCACAACGCCTCTTAGAAATGCTGGAAGGCTTGTTGACGGCTGAGGGCCTGCCTGTCCTTCAGCCAGACGGTTCCCTGCGGATCCCAGCCTGTCACTTCTCCAATCCAAACGGCCCCTGGCAATTCTTCCAACAGATGCTTGGCCACCGACACCTCGGCACTGAGGAGCAGCTCAAAATCTTCGCCCCCATAAAGCGCCCACTCCCAGGCTTGGGCCGGAAAAGCCTGCCGCAAAGCTTCTGAAATCGGGATCCGCTCCACGGCAATCCTTGCCTCCACCCCACTGGCCTGACACACCTGCACCAGGGCATCTGCCAAACCGTCGCTGGTATCCATGCCGGCAATGCGCAAGGGATCCGGGATCCCTTCCAAGAGGGGCACCAGATCCAGGCGCGGGCGTGGGTATTGGTGAGCCCTGATCAACTGCTCGCGCTCGGCTGCCGTGGCTGAGGATCCCTGTTCAGGATGGAGAAGCAGCTCCAAGCCTGCCCGCGCATCTCCGTGGGGCCCTGTTACCACCAGCCAATCGCCGGGTTGAGCCCGTCTGCGCTGAATGGCCCGCCCCGGCTGCACCGATCCCAGGGCCGTGATCGCCACAAATCGATGCGGCGACCGACACAGATCCCCTCCCACCAGTTGGCATTCCCAGCGGGCGCAACAGTCCCGCATCCCTTGATAAAGCTCCTCCACCCAAGCGACCGGCGTGGAGCCCGGCAAGCCCAAACCCACCACCAACGCCTGCGGACGGGATCCCATCGCGGCCAGATCCGATAGATTGGCGGCCACCGCGCGCCAGCCCACCGCATGGGCCGGGGTCGTCAAATCGCTGAAGTGAACTCCCTCCACCAACACATCGGTTGTCACCACCAACTGCCCCTCCGGAGCAGCTAACACCGCCGCATCGTCTCCCACCACCTGGGCCGGACAGTAGCGCTGCACGATCTGCAGCAGCCCCGCCTCCCCAATTGCTGAGATGGGTAGGGGGGAAGGATCGCCGTTTTGTGGAGAAGCACTGTCAGGAAGACCGGAGAACAAGACAGACCTCTGAGGGTAGCGAGGATAACACAGCTGCAAGATCTGGTGGATGCTGGAGTCTTGTTGGATATTTCCAAGGATCCCGCCTGCACGCCACAGGCAAGCTGGAGAATTCTACCCCGCCGTCCGCTGTCCAATTAGGGCATAGAAGGGATCCCCGCCTCCGCCTGCCCAAAAGCCCAGCCAACCCATAGGGGCAGGCCGCTGGATCACCTTCACCACCGCAAACCCTGGCACCGACTCAAAATAGCGCCTGACCAACTCCACTCGCCCCGCCTCAGAGTTGTCCCGCCAAGCCTGGATCGCCTTCTGGAAAAACATGCGATTGGAGAAGCTGACGATGAAGAGGCCCTGGGGCTTTAGGATGCGATACACCTCGGCAAACACCTGCTCCGGCTGCTGCAGATACTGCACCGAGACCGTGTTTAGCACCGCGTCGAAGGATTGATCAGGGAAGGGCAGACTTGGGTTTTGGTTCAAGTTTTGGATGAAGAAGTGATCCAGCCGGGGGTTGGCCGCCAGTTCCTCAGGGTTCATCCCATGCCCCTCCACATGGGCAAACTCCATCTCAGGCGGCAAATGGGAGACCCAACTGCTCATCAGATCGAGAATCCGGGTCTGGGGCCGCAAATGCTCGCGGTATAGATCGGTGAGCTGGCCGATGAAGCCAGAATCCACATGAGTCACGAAGCGAGGATAGCTGTAAAAGAGGGCATCGTCGCTGGGATCCAACTTGGAGCGCTGCCAATCCTTGAGCACCACCATGGCCAAACGGTTGCAAATCTTAATCAAAGCTAACATTTTGGAAGCTTCGGAAAAGGGGTGGGCGTGATACCTTAGCAGAGCAACAGTGGCCATTTCGCGAAGGACTCTTTGCCGTGATGTCTGTGTCTCACCCCTCTTCAGCGGCTCCTTCTTCTTCTGGGTCTAACTTTGGCCTGCGGGAGTACGTAACCGAACTGCAGCTCCACATGGCTCTGCAGGCTCGCAGCCTTACTCCTTCTCTCAGCGTTTCCCCAGCCCAGGACAGCCCCCTGGCTCTGGTGCAGCGGGCACAGGCAGCTATGGAGAAGTCCGTTTCCCGCCAGTGGCTTTGAGCGGCACAGCCTGGGCAGAGATGCTCAGGCCAAGCTTTTGCGCAACACCCCCTGCACCAGTAGAACCGACACCCCCACAAACCCCGTCAAAAGGCCCAGGGATCCCGCCAGGGTGAGATCGCCCCAGGGAGCCTGCAGCACCACATCGGCCCAGCTCCAATGGCTGCTGCGGTAAACATGGCGAATGGGCTCGATGGCAAAGGTGAGGGGGTTGAGGCTGGCCACCCAACGCAGCCAGGTGGGCATAAAGCTCAGGGGAGCCAAGGCCGTGCTGGAAAAGATCAGGGGCAAGTTGACCAAAAAGATGAAAGCCAGCAATTGCTGGTGCCCCGGCATGGCAAAGGCCAAGCCCAAGCTCAGGGCCGTGAAGCCCAAGACCAACAGGCCCACGATCAAGGCCACCACCGCCAAGCCTGGCCCGTCGGGGATCCCGGCCCCAAGGGCGTAGTCTGCCCCCACAATGACTGCCGTCTGCAGCAACGCCAAGCTGACGATAAACAGGCTAGAAGCAAGAACAATGGAAAAACGAGAGGTGAGGGGAGCCACCAACAACCGGTTCAAAAAGCCAAATTCTCGGTCGAAAATCACCGGCACTCCGGCATTCAAGGCTCCACCAAAAGCCGTAAACACAATGACTCCCGCCCCCAAAAACTGGGTGTAGTTTTGTCCGGCCCCGAAAATGCCGGCAGGAGCATTCTGAAACAAGGCTCCAAATAGAATCAGCCAGAGCAACGGCTGGATAATGCCGGCCAGCAAGGTTGTGGGGCGACGCTGCAGTTGGATAAACAAGCGGCGCGTGAGGGCGAAGGTCTCCTGCCAAAAGTCAGCCGTCAGAAGGGGGATCGGGTTAGATTGAACCGGGGAAGAGGCAGAGGTCATACCCAAGCTCCTGTAGAGTTGTGATCAATGAATGTGTGATGAATGAATGCAGTATCTAATCCATCAACCAATACAACCAATAAATATCTCGATATGCCTTTGTACAGGGATCAATGGGGCTCGAGCATGAGGTGATGAAGTTACTTTTTCTTTTTGCCCAGATTGGCCTCGGCAGCGGCCAGCTCCGCGTCCATCAGGGTTTGCCCGGTTGCCGCCAAATACACATCATCCAAGCTGGGACGAGACTGGGTGCTGCTGAACACCTCTAGCCCATGAGCCTGCAAGTGGGCGCGAATCTGGCTGAGGGGATCCTCCCCATTCCGCTGCACCACCAGGTTCAGGGCGTTGCCCTGGGCGCTGTTGATCACCACCTTCTGGACAAAGGGCAGGGATCCCAGCAGTTGGGCACCCCGCTGGGCCAGTTCTGCCGGGGCAAATTCCTGCAGCTTGACGGTGATGCGCTCGCCGCCGACGCGGGTTTTCAGCTCCTCGGGGGTTCCCTCGGCAATCACCTTGCCCCGGTCGATGATGGCCACCCGATCCGCCAGCAGGTCGATCTCCTCCAGGTAGTGGCTGCTGAGCACCACCGTGATCCCTGTGTTCTTGAGTTGGCGCAAAAAATCCCAGATGGCCAGCCGACTGGGAATGTCCAGGCCCACCGTGGGCTCGTCCAAGACCAGCACCTGGGGTTGATGGAGCAGTCCTGCCGCCAGATCCAAGCGTTTGCGCAGCCCGCCAGAGTAGGTACCGATGAGTTGGTCGGCACGGTCGGTCAGCCCCAGCAGCTCCAGGACGGCAACGATTCGCTCTTGGGCCAGGGGGCGCGGCAGGTGGTAGAGGTCGGCCTGCAACTGCAACAATTCTCGCCCGGTCAGCACCTTATCCAAAGCCACCTCTTGGGCAACAAACCCCAGTTTTTCTCGTACCGCTTTGGGGTTTTCGCTGGCCGGGATCCCGTACACCTCTATCCGGCCCGCATCGGGACGGAGCAAGGTGCAAAGGCAATGCAAAGTGGTGGTCTTGCCGGCCCCATTGGGGCCGAGAATGCCGTAGATCTGGCCGGGTTCCACCTGAAACGAGACGTCCGCCACGGCCACTGTGGATCCGTAGCGCTTTTGAAGTTGCTCTACCAAGACCGCAGGAGTATCTGACATGGGTATCCACATCTCGCTTCCTCTAGGCTATCAAGCCTGTTCGGGAGATGAGGCCAGGGATCGCCACCATTTCTTGCTCGTTGCCGCCAGCCCCCTAGGGATGGTGGGAGCTGAACCGAGGCTCACGGTATAGTGGTTCAGGCGAATCCGATGAGTGCAGAGGGATCCCCGCCCATCCTCAACTCAGCTAGAAATCGCAGGAGCCCCGCACTGTACCCGTAGGGTCAGTGTCGGGAGGAATGCGGAAGTTACGATAGAACCATGACCCAAGTCCTGACCGTCTCCTGTAAGCTCAAGGTGTCCCAGTCGCAGGCCGCAAAGTTGGACGCGACCTTGGATGCCTTTGTGCAGGCGTTGAACTGGGTCAACCAAAACACGCCCGAGAAAGTCACCAACGCCGTTAAACTTCAATCTCTGTGCTACCGCGAAATCCGTGCCCGGTTCGGCTTGTCCAGTAACTTGGCTCAGCAGGTCTGCAGACGGCTGGCCGGTGCCCGTAAGGTTGCCCGACAGAAAAACCGCCCCGTCAAAGCGTTCAAGGGGGGCTTCGCGACCTATGACGCTCGTATCTTTTCGTTCCGCGAGAAAGACTGGACGGTGTCGCTGACCACAGTGGAGGGTCGAGAGCGCTTTGAGCTGGCGATTGGCCGTTACCAGAGAGAACAGTTGGCAGGCTCCAATCCCAAATCGGCCACTCTGGTCAAGCGCAGAGACGGCTCCTACTACATCCAGATTTGCGTAGAGAAAAAACCACCCAAGCAACAAGATACCGACAAGGTGATCGGGGTGGATTTGGGAAGGATAGATATCGCTCATACCTCAGAGGGGAAGAACTGGAATGGACAGCAGTTAAACAAGGTACGAGACCACTACTCCCGGTTGAGGGCGGTACTCCAACGCAAAGCCAGTAAGGGCACCCGCAGTTCGCGGCGCAGATGCAGAGAACTGCTGCAACGGCTGTCTGGCAAGGAGAGACGCTTTCAGTCGCGTCAGCGTTGCGTAGCAAAAACGTGGGTCAATCATCGCATCTCCAAAGCTATTGTCTCTAGGGCAAAGACCACAAACAGCGCTATCGCTCTGGAAGACTTGACAGGGATCCGGGAAAGGGTCAATCAACAGCCACGCAGCAAAGCTGAACGGCGCAGGGCCAACAGTTGGGCGTTCCACCAGCTGAGGCAGTTTCTGGAATACAAGGCTCTGCGTGCAGGGGTTACCTTGATTCTGGTGCCGCCTGCCTACACGTCGCAGACCTGCCACCGGTGTTTGCACGTCCATCCCGATCCTACGCAATCCTATCGCAGTGGGAAGCAGTTCAAGTGTGGGCACTGTGGATGGGAAGGGGATGCGGACTGGAATGGGGCCAACATGATTGCCAAGCTTGGGGCTGTCGTAAACCAGCCTAGAGGCCCGTGGTTGGCTTGCCAACTGCAGGGCTACCGAAAGCCCGCCCTGTACTGCGAAGCAGTCAGGGCCGGGTAGTTTACTCCGGTTGGGTTTAACCCTCGCCAAGGTGTCTGTTGTGGAGAGGAGATGAATGCTGAAGCCAAAGCGTGCCTGCCGGCCCCTGCTGCCGACTTGTGGGAGCTCGGATTCCCCTATCGAAAAAGGATGCTCTGTTGTAGCTTATACAGCCTTGGCCATTTTAGCGCTTGGCTTGGTCGGTTGCGGCGAGGGAACAACTCCTCTGGGCCCCCTGGAAAATGTCTTCCTGCGGGCGGATGACCTGCGGGCAGATGATGATTTTGAAATCACAGGAGGATCCCCGGCAGCGGGCGCAGTGGGGCCCTACCTACAGTTCAACATGCGGCGGCAGCGGGATAACCAAATCCTAAATCGCCCCCTTAATGTCTATGTGGACAATGCCGGGCTGGCAGAAAGGCGGAATCCCCTTTTGGATAACCAAAACCGTCCTATTCTCTTACAGCGCTCGGTGGCCTTCTTGGGCAATGGGCTGGATCTGAACAGAGATGGCCAGCCGGATCTGCCCCCCAAAGAACCCCCCAACTTCACCAGTGGCCCGCTGCTGCCCTACACCCCGCCCAATCAGTGGCAAAGCCGGGCTGCCCTTGCCTATGTCCCCGGACAGGCCAATATCCCCGGACGGAGTCCCAGCGACCGCTTTGGCATCTACTTTTCTTCCATCCTGCCCTACACCGGGCAGCTTCGCTTTCGCGCCCGCGACGAGCTGGGCAATGCCTTTGCCCGCACCTTTGAGGTCACCTACCCGCCGGCAGCCAGCCGCGCCACGGTCACGGTTACCTTGGCCAACCTCACCGCCACTGCCCAAGAGCCGGTTCTCATTGCCATTTGTAACCAGTTGGGAGCTGCTGCCGTGGTGGGCCTGCGGAGTGGCACGTTCACCGAGCTGGTGGATCTCCTGCCGGCCCCAGGGCTGCCGGTGGATCCCACCTTGAGCGAGCCCATCCGCTATGTGGCCGAGGCTTATCAATTGAACCGCGATCGAGCCGTCATCCGCGTTTCCCAGAATCCCACGGATCCCAGCCGCATGAGCGTTCCTCTACTGGGATTTGAAGGGACAACCGGTCGGGCAGATCTGACGCTGGTGAACTCTGTAGGGGATCGGCTTACCTGCTTCAACGATCGGCTTTCGGATCTGCGGGATACGTTTTCTGACTTTTTCAGATAGTCAATTCAAATAGCAATGAGACACTGGCCAGTAGAATAGTCCGACTCGCAAAAGCAGGCCTTGTCACTTCATCAACAGAAGTTCCTCCATCTGCATGCATCCTTGCCCTCTTGAAAGCACTGCGGTCGCTTCAAACTAGATTGAGACGCTCCCCAAGCGTTCCGCGCTGCTTTTACCGACTCCCATACCCTTCCCTTCCGCTGTATGACCGGCTTTGTACGTCTGTGGGTCTGCTCCCTTCCTGGACATGCCCTACGACTCTCTCTCAGGTCAAGGCTTCTTTCTGAGGTCTACTGGCATGCCATTCTACCTGTAACGTCATCTCATCCTCAACTGAATTGACCATAGATCTGGAATCGTTTTACTGGTGTGCGAAGCAACTATACTTGCAATGTCGTGAAAGCGGCTCAACCGACAAAACCTCAGGGCAGATGCTGCAAGGCCAGCGCCAACTGTTCGTACTCTGCCAAACGGTTGTAGACCTGGGCCGAGATGCGTACCCAAAGCTGCCCGGCGAAGGGGATGATCGGAACCTCAATGCGGTACTTGTACCAGAGGTAATCGTGAAGCCGACGGGCGCGCTCCTCAAGAGGAAGCTCAGGGATCCACTGCTGCCAAAATGGCGGCAAGGGTAGGGTGGCCATAAAGCCCAACATCTTTTCGGGGGCGGGCGGGATCCCCTCAAGAGCCTCCAAGAGCAACTGCCGCGCCTGCAGCAGCAGAGTGTGGTTGTGCTGACGGATGTTGTCCAGTCCCACCCCTTGGATAAACGCCAGGGCTGCTGAAATGGCCAACCAAGCGCTGGGATCCCGTGTGCCCACCCAGTCGAACTCCGCTGTGAACCCTTGCCCAAAGCCGTGGGAGATCACCGTAGGATGGGTTTGGGCCTGTCGATAGGGGGCCACCCACAAAAAGGCACAGCCTTTCGGGGCAAACAGCCACTTGTGGGCATTGCCGGTGTACCAATCGGCTCCTAGCTTTTCCAACTCCAAGGGGAGAACTCCGGGGGCATGGGCGCCATCCACCAAAACCGGGATCCCGCGCTCCCGACAGAGGCCGATCAGCTCAGGCAGGGGGTAGATCAGAGCCGTAGGCGAGGTGAGGTGATCCAACACCGCCAGGCGAGTTTGGGGAGTGAGGATGGCCTCGAAGGCCGCGATAACCTGCTCTGGCCCCGCAATGGGGAAAGGGATCTGCGCCTCAACTGGGATGGCTCTCCACTGGGCACAGATGTACTGCAATGCCTGACGAACGGCCCCGTAACCGTGATTGGTGCAGGCGATCTGATCCTCTGGCCGGAACCGCAGCGAGCGCAAAACGGCATTGACCCCGCTGGTGGCATTTTCCACAAACACCAAATTTTCGGGTTCGGCCCCGACGAAATGGGCCAGTTCTGCTGCCGCCGCCCGCAAGGCTCGAGGAAGTTCCTCTCCCATAAACTGCACCGGCTGAGCCTCAAGGCGTTCCCGCCATACACTCTGGGCCTGCAACACCTTTTTCGGGGTCGCGCCGTAGGAGCCGTGATTCAAAAAAACGGCTTGCGGATCCAGTTCCCACAAGGAGCGTTCGCAAAGTGGCGCACAAGCACTGAGGGCAGCGCCAAAGTGGGGAGAATCGGATCCCAGGTTGGAGAAGAAAGGCATGGTTCACTCCCTCTGTCCCTGGACGATGCAGGAAAAAGATGGGGGAATTGCTGCGATCTGTGTGAGGGGTTTGCTCAGAAATCCGAAGATATCAACACCTATCAACACCGCTGATGTGGAGACCAATGGCATCTCGACTGAATGTCAGAACCTAAGGCTCTTTGAGACGGATTCTCTTAGGTTGATCTATTGGCCGTCACCCAATTCTGGGCCGAGATCCGAGATAGGGGCAATTTTGCTGAGCTTGATTTTAGGGTTGCTGGCAGCAAATTGCTGTAAAGTCCACTCGTTCTTAAACAGAAGAACGGGCCTGTCTTGAATATCTTTGACAATGAGGGTGTTAAACAAGCTGGGGATGTTCTCCAGCGCCTTCCAGCCATTCTCGACCCAGCGGGCCAGGGTGTAGGGCAACATCTCCAGTCGGGTTTCGACGTTGTATTCACTTTCAAGGCGATACTGCAAAACCTCAAACTGCAACTGGCCCACCGCTGCCACAATCGGATCCCGTTTGGAATCGTCGATAGAGTACATGATTTGTACAGCCCCTTCTTCCCGCAGTTCCGCTACCCCTTTCTGGAACTGCTTAAACTTGGAAGGATTGGGATTCTTCAAGTAGGCAAACAGCTCAGGAGAAAAGCTAGGGATCCCGGCGTAGCGCAGCTTCGGGCCGGTGTAGATGGTATCCCCAATGGTGAAGATGCCGGGATTATTCAGGCCGATCACATCCCCAGGGTAAGCTTCATCGATGGAGATGCGCTCTTGAGCAAACAACTTCTGGGGATAAGATAGGCGAATGGGACGATTGAGTCGGGCATGGTTGACCACCATATCCTTCTCAAACTTGCCGGAACAGATGCGCACAAAAGCAACGCGATCCCGATGGCGGGGATCCATGTTGGCCTGCAGTTTAAAGACGAAGCCCGTAAACTCAGGATGTTCGGGCGGGATTAGCCCAGCAGTGCTCTCGTGAGGCATTGGCGGTAAGGAATACTCCAAAAATGCATTGAGGAAAAGCTCCACCCCAAAATTGGTCATGGCACTGCCGAAAAAGACCGGGGTTTGTTTGCCAGAATGCACCTGTTTTAGATCCAAGGTGGGCATGAGACCATCCAGCAGTTCCAGCTCTTCCTTGAATTGGTAATACAAGTCCTTGTCGATCAACTCCTCAATTTGCGGATCCCCAAGTTTAATGACGGTATCTTGAACTCTTAGCCGCCCCCCAGATACCCGCTCAAAGAAATGAAACTCCTGAGTTCGGCGGTCAAATAGCGCAGTAAACCGCTCGCCTGAGCCAATCGGCCAGTTGACAGGATAGGGCTTGAGGCCCAGTTCTGTCTCAATTTCATCCATCAGCTCCAAGGGATCCCGACTTGGGCGATCCATCTTGTTGATAAAGGTAAAAATCGGCAGCCCCCGCATCTGACACACTTCAAACAGCTTGCGGGTCTGGGTTTCCAACCCTTTGCCGGCATCTTCCAGCATCACGGCATTGTCAGCCGCTGCCAGGGTGCGATAGGTGTCTTCGCTGAAGTCCTGGTGGCCGGGAGTATCCAGCAGATTGAGACGAATGTTGCGGTAATCAAATTGCAGGACGGTAGAGGTGATGGAAATACCCCGCTGCTTTTCCAGTTCCATCCAGTCGGAAGTGGCCCGCTTTTGCGCCCGACGGGCCTTCACAGCTCCCGCTTCTTGAATGGCCCCCCCGTACAACAGCAGCTTTTCGGTGAGGGTGGTCTTCCCGGCATCGGGGTGGGAAATGATGGCAAAGGTACGCCGTTGCTCTACAGCTTTGGTCAAATCAAGATCTTTCATCAACTGTTGCCGCTCCACTACAACCTGGTCGTTTTAAAGAAGATGACGTTGCAATGCTGTCCCCTAAACGATGGGAGAAATAGGGAGAAGATAGAAAAACAAAAGTGAGAAGTAGGGTGAATAATGCACTTGATGATAATGGGCTTGGGTTGCCGCCAGGTAGCGAGGGGGAGAGAGCACAGGCCGAAAAGCGCGAAAAGCCAACAGAACCATTTTGACCCTAGCACAGGAACAGGGATCCCTGTTGTCTGGCATACTGGCGGAGATCTTGAGGGGGAATTTCCCAGGCCAACCGGCCAGAACTCAAAGCAGATGCTGCTCGTTGTTGTTGCGCAACGCTGACGTGAAGAGCAGTTGCTCAATCGTGGCAATGGTGAAGTTTTGGCTGATCACCAGCCGCTCGACGCGAATGCGGTGGGCTTGCAGGAGGCAATCTTGCTGCAAGGGCTTGGGCAATTGTTCCCAATGATCCAGCAGGACTTCCAGCAAAATCTCGCCCGGTAGCCCGGTGGCGCTTTCCAGGGATCCCAGCTTTTCTACCCTCTCGGCAGACCATTTGAGGGTAAGCTTTTGCAGGCCCAGTTGTGCATCCAGAGCCTCGCGGGGATCCGACTGGGCACCCTGCCCATTGGGGGTGCCATTGCGGCGAACCCCATTGTCGGTGCAAGCAGTAGCAGGGGGCAAAAGCTCGGCTGGCTTTTCAGTTGGCAGCGAAGTATTGGCCCATTTGGCCAGACTGACCTGGGGTGGGGAGACAACCCTTTCCACCTCGACCGGAGCGGGCAACAAGCTGGACAAGGGATCGGCACCAAGATCCCTATCCTGAGAAAGAGCTTCAGGTGGGGAGAGCACACCGGCCAGGAGAGGAATCGGCCCTAGCTCTGGCGGGGTTGTGGGGCACAGACGGGACGAGGCCGCGAGAGATGGATCGGGCTCAATATCCAATGCCGCAGGGTGAGACAGATCCAGGGAATCCGTTCCCCTGTCGTCTTTTGGACGGAGCGGAGCATCAACGCAGTCGGCAGCCGTAGGCGCAAGTTCCATCGGCTCTGGCTGCTTATTCACCCCCATGCGCGAGAGCAGATCCGCCTTGGTGGGGCCGGTGGGCAATTTTTTTTTGGGAGGCTTCTTGGCAGTAGCCATGTTAGCGGGCCTCCAGCACAGCCTTGAGGACCTCACGATAAGGTTGGGCCAGGAGATCTTCCCCTGCCTCCGCCAACGACCAGCCCATGCTGTTGGTTTGCTGCACCACTGTACTTTGCCGCACCGGCGTGAAAATGGGGATCCCTTGCATCATTTCCGCCAAGGCTTCCACCGCGGCCCGCGACATTTTGGTGCGGTTGTTGCCCACCCACTGTTCCCGTGTGGGGAGCACCCCCAAAAACTTGGGCACATGAAAATCCAGCTCTTCCAATTCTTTCAACAGCACCAGGGTACTTAGGGCCCCCATCACCCCCTTTTGGGTACATTCCGTCGGCACCACCAGCAGATCGGCGCTGAGAATGCTGTTGTAGGTGAGCAACCCTTTCGAGGGGGGGCTGTCGATGACCAAAAAGTCATACTCCGGCAAAATCGGTCGCAAAGCCCGCTTCAAAAACAGCTCCCGCCCCGGCTCCATTACGATCGCATCCATAGCCCGCGAGAGACTGTAATCGCTGGGGGCCAACCACAGCCGCTCCTGGCGATCCTCATTCAACGGCGGACGGATAATCTCCCGAATGTGAACCCGATCCGCCCCCGGCAAAATCGTCTCGGCAATGGTGGCCGACTCCGACAGATCCGTCCAGCCCATCCACTGGCTCAGGTTGCCCTGTGGGTCAAAGTCAACGGCCAGCGTCTTGCCATGCTCGGCCAACATGATGGCCAGGTTGAGGGCGGCTGTGGTCTTTCCGGATCCCCCACTCAAACAGGCAACGGTGATGACAAGCGCCGTTCTGCCAGACATGAGTTATCCCCTCGTAGCCCATCCCCTAACACTATAGCTAGGGTTAAGCAATAGTGTTCACACTTCAGATAGGGATCCCGCCGCTGGGAATGGCCTACAGGGATCCAGCCGCTGGGAGCTGAGCTTCCTCAGTTCTTTTCGATCCTCGGATTGAATTCTCAGAGGGAAGACACAAACCGGTGCAGCCGCTGCAGCCCTTTTTCGAGGGTGGTGCGATCGGCAGCATAGGAAAGGCGAATGTAGGAATCTGCCCCAAAGGCTACCCCCGGCACAGCAGCCACGTGGTGTTCCTTGAGCAGCTGCCGGCAAAACTCCACCGAACTTAACCCGGTTTGGCCGATGTTGACAAACACATAAAATGCACCTTCTGGCTCCGGGCAAGTCGCCCCTGGCAAGGTGCGGATCCCGTCCAGCATCAGATCCCGCCGCTGCCAGAATTCTTGGCGCATTTTTTCCACAGCCGCTGCCGATAGGGGGCTGGTCAGGGCTTCCAGAGCACCGTACTGGGCGAAGGTGCAGACATTGGAGGTGCTGTGGCTTTGCAGGTTGATGGCCGCCTCAATGATGGGCTTGGGCCCGGCCAAGTAGCCCACCCGCCAGCCGGTCATGGCGTAGGCTTTGGCAAAGCCACTGCTGAGAATCAGGCGCGGCATCAAGTCAGGGCAAAGGGATCCCAGGCTGATGTGGCGGGCTTGTCCATAAACCAGCTTTTCGTAGATCTCGTCGCAGATCACGTACAGATGGGGGGCGGAGAGGATCACCTCTGCCAGAGCTGCCAGCTCGTGCTGGTGGTAAACGGCTCCGGTGGGGTTGGCCGGCGAGTTGAGAATCAGCAGCTTGCTACGGGGGGTGAGGGCCTGGCGCAGTTGGGCGGCGGTGAGCTTGAACCCCTGGGCCTCTTCCGTCTGCACCTGCACAACCTTTGCCCCTGCCAAAATGGCAATTTCGGGGTAGCTGACCCAGTAGGGAACAGGCAGGATCACTTCATCGCCGGGATCCAGCAGCACCATGGCCAGGTTAAACAGGGTTTGCTTGCCGCCGTTGCTGATCAGGATTTGGTCGTGGCTGAACTCCAGGCCGTTTTCCTGCCGCAGCTTATCGGCCACTGCTTGGCGAAGGGCGGGGATCCCAGCGGTGGGGCCGTAACGGGTTTTGCCCTCTTCCAGAGCACGGATGGCCGCGGCCCGAATGTGGTCAGGCGTATCGAAATCCGGCTCGCCCGCGCTCAAGCTACACACATCCAGCCCCTCTGCCTGCATGGCTTTAGCCAGAGCCGAAATGGATAGCGTGGGGGAAGGGGATAGATGGGCGACCCGTTGGGACAAGCCGGCAGCAGACACCATCGGTTGGGAAGCTCTTTGGTTTATTTTAAGGTTCTCAAGCAGGGCCAATCTAGATAGCTAGGCTACTGCGGTCAACAGGCGGGTACCATCCACCAACAGCAGTTTGTTGCCCTCTCGCTCTGCCAACAGATCCCAAAACTCGCCCGCCACAGCTCCGGGCAAGAACCCTTCCAAGCGCAATTGCAGAGGAGCAAATTGCTTGGTTCCCTGGGGCTTGCGCCGCACGGTCACCTCAACAAAGCCATCGTGGGGCTCGACAATGCCGCGGATGTTAAAGCCTTCCTCTGTGTCCTCAGGGGCAGGCAAAAACGGTTCTTCTTCCCACTCTGGGTCTTGCTCCTCTTCCGGCAGGGCCAGGATGCGGATGATGCTCAAGCCCAAAGCCCCCCCTGAACGCGGCTGCGGCTGCACGTAGTACCAGTAGGTATGGCCGCTCTTGATGCAGTGCTCGAAGGGGCCGAGAAGCTCGGCGCGTCCGGGGGTAGCCGGATATTCTGCTCCGTCAGAGGCAACCAAGGTTGCCTGCGCATAAGTCTTGGGGATCGATTTCAGGGATCCCTTAATCAGGCCCAAAGCGCGGAACTGGTAGGGGTGGGCGGGAGGAGGCAATGGGTTCATGGCGGCCAGATCTTGGAAAGCCAGGGAAGTAGAGTCCATCATCTTATCCTATGGCGATCCTCAGATTGGAATATCCAGGGCTTTCCTCAGCATCGCCTCCAGCTCATCGCCCTGCCGACTTGCGCACCGCGATCAAGCTGCTGGTGGTGCCCAGAAAAACCCCCATCCCCAACAACATCGACGGCAAGAGCCAAAACTCCAGTTGGCTGCGATCTGCCTGCATCACCTTGAGGAAGGGCAAGACAATCAACTGCTCCAGCAGCTCCTGCAGCAACTGCTGGGATCCCAAGATCAATCCCCAAGCTCCCACTGCGCTGATCACCCCAAACAGGCACCCTTGCAAAATAAAGGGCAAGTAAATCCAGGCTGCCGTCGCCCCCACCAATTGCATCACCTCGATCTCCCGCCGCCGCGCCATGACGATGAGGCGAATGGTGGTGGTGATGACCGCCACCGCTGTCAGGGCCAACACGCCGGTAATGGTCAGGGATCCCAGCCGTAGCATGTCCTGGAGCTGGGCCAGTTGCTCCACAATGCGGTCGCCGTAGTAGACCTCATCCACCCCTTCCAGTTGGCGAATCTGCTCCGCCACTTCCCCCAAGGCTTCGGTGGAATCCGCCTTAACCCGCAGAGCATCCACCAAGGGGTTCTCCCCCAACTGGGTTTCCATGGCCGCCTCGTCTTGGATCCCCATCTCGATCAAGAGGGTGCGCCAAGCTTGGTCTTTGGTGATGACCTTCACCTCGGCCACATGAGGCAGTTGGGCGACCTGAGGTTGCAGCTCCACCCCCTGCCGTTCCGGCTCCAGGTAGACGGAGATCTCCAGTTGTCCTCCCAGCGACTGCACCGTGGCATCCAGGCCCCAGGACAGCTCAACGCCGATCCCCACCAAGAACAGCAACACCAGCAGGGTGCTCACAGCGGCCCAGTTCAGCCAGCCCCCCCGCCGCAACCCCAAAAAAGTCTCCTGTAGGAGATAGCGGATTTTATTGAGAAATCGGGAGAGAGATTGCATGCTGTTCTCCATCCAACAATCAATGGGCTCAGACCCTTGCCCCCTGGAGCTCAACAGAGCCTGTGGAGAGCAAAATAGGGATCCCGGCAGCCCTCAGCGCAGATCATACAGGCGCCCTCCCTCCATGCGCACCACCCGGTGGCCGGCCCGCTCCACCAGATAGGGGTCATGGCTGGTCATGATGACGTAGCGGCTGCAGAGCCGTTCCAGGAGAAAGCGATCATGACTGATGACCAAAAGCCCCATCTGATGTGCCCGCCCATAGGCCAAGACAGCTTGCCAGATCAGGGCTTGGGTATTGGCGTCGAGCATGGCTGTCATCTCATCTGCAATCAAATAGCGAGTTTGTGGGTTGAGAACCCGGGCGATGACAACCCGCTGCAATTCTCCCCCGCTTAGCTCATGGGGATAGCGGTTGAGCCAACTGGGGGAAATGCCTAAGGTGTGGAGAACCTCTGGCTGGGGAGGAGGCCCTTCCCGCAAGACCTGAGCTATGCGCCAGTGGGGGTTAACGGCCTGCTCTGGATGTTGAAAGACAAGCTGCACTGGGCAGTACCCTCGCCGAGGCAAAGGCTGCCCTGTCACACTCACCCGACCTTGGCTGGGGGTAAGGTAGCCCGCCAGCAACTTGGCCAGAGTAGTTTTGCCAAAACCAGAGGGAGCCATCAGCCCTACGACTTCCCCAAGTTCTACTTGAAGGGTCTGATCTTGCACCACCCAAGGCAGATGCCGTCCATAGCGAAACCAGAGATGCTCACCCTTGAGCATGGATACACCTCACCCACCCTCCTCCAACCGCCCGCAGAGGCGGATGCTCAGCTCGACAGATTTCACTTGCCCAGGGGCAGCGATCCCCAAACAAACAACCCGCAGGCAGTGCCTCAGGGTCAGGCTGGTTGCCCGGCAGGGGAGCAAACTCATTTTGGGGCAGGGATCGCCACAGAGCTTGAGTGTAGGGGTGGCGCAAGTTTCCCCTTTCGAAATCCTGAGCCGAGGCCAACTCGACTGTAGTGCCCGCATAGAAGACTGCCACTCGATCTGCCACCGACAACGCCGCCTGAATATCGTGTGTAATCAACATAACGCCTCGGCCCTCCTGGGCCAGTTCCCGCAGATGGGCAAGGGTCTCAGCCACCACCTCCGCGTCCAAGCCTGGCGTGGGCTCGTCGGCTATCACCAGCTTGGCTCTGCTAACTGCCGCCGTCGATACCAGCACCCGCCGTGCCATGCCTCCGGAGAGCTGGAAAGGGTAGAGGCCCTCTGTTCCCGGCGGCAAGCTATAGCGGGCAAAGATGCGGCTCACTGCTCTACGGGCCTCGCCTTGGGAGGCACCGCTGAGCCGAGCTACCCGCTGTACCTGGGATCCTACTTGCATGAGGGGATCCAGGTAGTCCACAGACTGGGGGATGAGAGCAATGGCCTTGCCGCGCAGTTGCCTACACCGCTCAGGGGTCAAGGGCTGCCCCTGAAATAGGAGAGTACCGCGCAGGGTAGCGTTCTCTGGCAAAAGACCCAAGAGGGCATGGGCCAGCAAACTTTTGCCCGATCCGCTGGCCCCCACCACTGCCACCACCTCCCCTGCCTTAACCTCCAGATCCAGATCTGTAATCACCTGAAGGTAGCGGCGGCGCAGCCCCCGCTCGTATCGGCTGAACCTAATGTTTAGGCCGGAGACCACCAACATTTCCCTACTCCTGAGCCGTACGCGGATTGAGAAGGGCCTGCAGGTTTTCTCCCAGCCAGTCAAAAGCCTTGACCGACAGCAGCAGCAGCAGTCCAGGCATAACCCCCAGCCACCAGTAGCCGGTGGAGAGGTGGCGCATGGATTCGGCCAGAATAATGCCGATGGCCGGTAGGTGCGGCGAAATACCTACCCCAATGAATGAGAGGGCTGCTTCGTGCAAAATGGCGTGGGGAAACAGCAGAATAAGTCCCACTAGGAGCTGGGGCAAAATGTGAGGCATCATATGGTAGCGGGCAACCCAGAGGGAAGAGCGGCCCAGTCGGTAAGAACTCTGGGCATAGTCAGAACTGCTGACCTGTAACACCTCGGCCCGCACCAGGCGCGCTAGGCTGGGCCAGTGGGTGAGGGCAACGGCAACAATGACTCCCCGAACTCCGCCGCCGACAGCAAAAGCTATAAGGATCTGCACCACCAGGTGAGGCAGGCTGAAACATAGGTCAATCATCCAGCAGATCGAGGCATCCACCCAGCCTCCCACCGTGCCACTCACCAAACCCAAAACAGCGGCGATCACCACGCTGACGGCGGCAGCCAGCATGCCTACCCACAGACTAAGGGACATCCCGTGCAAGGATCGGGCCAGCATATCCCGCCCCAGCCAGTCGGTGCCGAAGGGATGGGCCAGGGAAGGAGGCTGATTCCGCTGAGTTAGGTTCGGGCTCAGTCCGGTATCGCCGATAAGCCCAGCGCTGCAGAGGATAGACACCAAAAAAAAAGCACACAGTCCAATTGCCCACAGAGTCTGCCGCCTGCGCTCTCCTTTGACAGAGGACTCTGAGAATTTCATCCCCCCATCGGCATCAGCAGCAGCAACACGAGGCGATGCAAAAGGGATCATCCTATCCTCCCGCCAAGGCGAATGCGTGGATCGACAATCTGGTAGGACAGGTCAGCTAGGGTATTGCCGGCATAGACAAACAAGGCGCTGAAAAACACAATGCCCACCAACAGAGGCACATCACTGCGCAAAGCTGCCTGTACCGTTGCTTGTCCCAGTCCTGGATAAGCAAACACCTGTTCCACTAACACTGAGCCACCAAACAGTTCCCCAAAGGAGGCAAATTGCAGCGTCAGCGCAGGCAGCAAGATATTCCGCAAGCCGTGGTACCACAGGATCCCAGCCAGGCTTTCCCCCTGGGCACGAGCAAACAGCACATAGTTGCTGTGCAACACGTCAATGAGCTTCTGACGAGTGTGCAAGGTGATGTTGGCAACGCCGATGAAAGTTAGGGTGAAAGCAGGCAAGAGCAAGTGGTGTAAGCGCTGCCAAAAAGTCACCTCCTCCGCCAACGCGCCAGGTGGCGCGGCGCAACAGATAGGTGTTAGACCCAGCTCTACCGAAAACGCGATCAAGAGTAGCAGCGCCACCCAGAAAGGGGGAGAAGAGGCGAGGGTGTAGGCGTAAAGACGAATACTGCGGTCAACCCAAGCGCCCTGAAACGCTGCGGCCAAAACCCCCAACCCCACTCCCAGGAAACCGGAAAGCAGCCAGGCAATTGCCAGTAAGGGCAGCGATAGCTCAAACCGCTGTTGAATGACCTGCACCACTGGCTGATCGAACACCATTGAGGTGCCCCAGTTGCCTTGAACCATCTGCCCAAGCCAGTTCCCAAAGCGAAGCAGCATGGGCTGATCCAGCCCCCAACGCTGGGCAATCAGGTCTCGTTGGGCTGGGCTGATCTGCAGCATGTCGGCCCCTACATAGGCTTGTACGGGATCAACAGGGGAGAAGCTGAGCAGGGCAAACGTCAGGACTGCCACAGCCGCCAGCAGCAACCCCAGCCGAGTCAGCTTATAAGCCAGAAACAGCAGAACTGACCTCAGTTGCACGTCCATTTCCAACGGGTGATGTTGGCTGTGATTGGCCAACCATGGCCATGAGGCTGTACCTGCGGCTGGCCTATATCCAAGCACTCTTGGACAAAGTAGGTATGATCCAGGTTCACCAACCAAGCCCAGGCTGCATCTCCTTTGGCAGTAAAGCCTTGCTTTCCATCCCACTGGGCTGCCCGCCAGAAGGGGATAGCTTCAGCTTCAGAGGGGGCCTCCATAGCCAGATCCAGCATTCGATCCACAAACGGGTTGGCATAGTAGCCGGCATTGAAAAATCCCCCCTGGGCCGCTTTGCTGTGGTAGAGGTTGTACACCTCAGTTGGGTCATGGCTGCCCCAGCCAAACAGCACCACGTTGCTGTGCATGAGCGGAGTGATGTCATCCCAACTTTTGCCCTCGACATTGACTCGGATGCCCACAGGCCGCAGCATTTCTGCAACAGCTAGGGCCAGGGCTTGGCGAATGCTGTCGTTGGCCGGGTAGAGCACGGTGAACTCAGCCCGCAGCCCGTTTTTTTCCACTACCCCATCCCCATCTTTATCGCTCCAGCCTCCCTCAGCTAGAATCTGACGGGCCAGGTCTGGATTGTTGTCCTCAATCTTGGCGGTCGGCTCTTCCCAGGGCAAACCGCTGACTGGGCCATAGGCAGGGGATCCGTAGCCTTCTAGGACTCCATCCACCAGCGCCTGTCGGTCAATGGCGAAGTTGACCGCCTTGCGAATCGCCAAGTCAGAAGTCACATCGTTGCCGATGGGGTATCCCTTTGGGGTTGTCGCACCGGTTTTAGGGGGAAAGGGGAACATCAGCCCTCGGTTATCCACACTGGGAATGGCGTGAAGCTTCATGCCCTCAACAGTTTGCTTAGCCAAAGACTGAGGCACGCTAACCACGTGTACCTGTCCGGCTCGGGCTGCTGCAAAGGCTGCATCCTCCTCCAGGAAAAGGAAAACCAGCCGCCGAATGCCAGGAGTCTGGCCGTAATATAAGGGATTTGCCTCCACAATCAGTTGTTGCCCCTCATCCCACTGCACCAGTCGGTAGGGGCCAGAGCCAATGGGTTTGCGAGCATAATCAGGCCCGTGGGCATGTTGAGGCACGATACCCAAGGTGATGAGGCGGTTGACAAAAGTACTTTGGGGTTTTTGCAGCCGCAGCTCCACCGTATGAGTGTCGATAGCTACTGCTTCCTTTAGGGCGGTTAGGTCGACCAGACCACCACTCCGAGCTGCTTGGTTAAAGGTGTAAGCCACGTCCGCTGCTGTGACAGGTTTTCCATCGGAGAAGACTGCATCCTTTCGTAGGGTTACCGTCCAGGTTAGGCCATCTTGGCTGACAGTGTAGCCAGTCGCCAGGTCGTTTACAATCTCAAGGTTCTCGTCCCGCCGCAGCAGAGTGCTTTGGAACAAAGGCGAACCGTAACGTCCCCAGCCCAGGGTGGGATCAAATCCTTCTTCCCTTTCCCCTCCAATGGCCAGCACGATTTGATCGCTGGATCCTGCTAGCTTTGGATCGAAAGCTGTCCGCTCAGCAGCATTCTGAGCGCATCCAGCCCACATCTGGCTCAGCAAGAAGAGGCCCACAGACCACACAGTTACTTTTAAGCTTGATGCCATAGAAACCCCGATCTGTCGCTTTTTCAGCAAAGCAAAAAGGAGCAAACCCCCTTGCCTCCTGGACAAGACTTATGGCAGCTAAGCTATCACTGCCTTATCTTGAGAGCAATGCAGGGGGGGAGGATGCTTAGAGGATTCCGATGACTTCCTGCAAGACCGCTGGGTGAAAGGTGAGGTCTGGTAGCTCCAAAGGCTGCTGGCTTGGTGATGATTGAAGCACTCTACTCCCGTCTCTGAACTCCGTGATACGATGTAGCTCAGCTATCGGTTCTGACGGGGATCAGCCGCCAGAGGAAACGGGGAAAGAGCAGTGAGAATCTGCCGCTGTCCCGCAGCTGTGATCCGGTTTAGGAGAAGTCCTGCAGCAAATCTCTAGAGTCATTCGCTGCCGATCCAGGTCTTGTCCCCCAAAACCGTGTCAGTCAGAATGCCCGCCGATGGTTTTTCTAAACTTCACAACATCTGCGAGGTACAGATGGTAACTGTCTTGGCTTTAGCTCGTTTCTGCTTTCGTTATCCTGAGCATTTTCCCGGCGTTGCTCCCACAAGCTTTCGGTACTCCTCAGCAGTAGAAATAAGTCCAAGAACCCAAGCAAGACTCTGAGCCAGTTGGCCGGGAGAGAGTAAATTTTGGGTGCTGTTGCACCAAGATCTATCAAGATCTACAGCCCGCCTACGCGAAGGAAAGAGTGAGATGTCAGGCTTCCTGACTTCAATTGGTGGCTGGCAAGTAGCCACTGCGATCGCTGGCTGCGTTGAGTATCTTTTTTGCGCAAAAGGCAGTGTTTTGTTGGGGTTCCAGAGGCAAGAGAGGAACAGCCGGTTTCTTCCTTGGCGGGCGGGATCCCAGTTGAGGGCGAATTGAACGCAGGAAAATTAGAAAACTCAGTATTTGGGATGGCACACAACATGACTGCACAAACCATGACATTGGGGTATGCCCGCATGGGCAAGCGCCGCGAGCTCAAAAAAGCTTTGGAAGGCTTTTGGAGTGGTGCCCTAGGGTCAGAGGCTCTGCTGGCTACCTTTTGGGATTTGGAGACTCAAGCCTGGCAGACTCAGCTACAAGCTGGGATTGATCACATTGCGGTAGGGGATCAGACTCTCTACGACCATGTACTGGACTGGGCCACCTGGCTGGGGCTGATCCCCTCTCGGTTCCGAGGTCTGTCGGGTTTAGACCGCTACTTTGCCATGGCGCGGGGGCGGGAGGGCCTGCCGGCTTTGGAAATGACCAAGTGGTTTGACACCAACTACCACTACTTGGTACCCGAAATTGAGCCGGAAGCCGATCCCAGTCCTAACTTTGGGGATTTTTTGGAAAGAGTTCGGCGGGCCCAAGGGATCCTAGGGGAGCGCACCAGCCCCGTTGTCCTCAGTCCAGTGACTTTGCTCTGCCTTAGCCAGCGATCTGGGGATCTGCGGGCGGACTTGGAAAAGCTCCTTCCTCTGTACCGGGATCTCCTCCAGGAGTTAAAACAGCTGGGGATCCCAGAAGTCCAGATTCACGATCCCATTTTGGTTACCAGCCAGGGAAGTGGCCTGCGGGAAGCTGTGGAAATGAGCTACCGCCAGTTGGCAACCGCCGGGATCCCTGTCCACTTGGTCACCTACTTCGATGACCTGGGGGAGACTTACCCCTGGGTGGTGCAACTGCCGGTGGCCGGCATTAGCCTTGACTTTACCCGTGGCCACACCCTGGATCTGGTAAGAACCTATGGCTTTCCGGCTGACCAGATCCTAGGTGCTGGCGTAGTGGACGCTCGGAATGTCTGGAAGGTTCAGCCTGAGACTGTCTTGGCCAGCCTGCGGGAGCTGCAGGGGGTAGCTCCCAACCTACGGGTGCAGCCTTCCGCTTCGTTGCAATTTGTGCCCCACGACGCTGCTCTGGAAGCCCAGTTGCCGGAACCCCTCAGAAATGTCCTCAGCTTTGCCGAACAGAAGCTGGCCGAAGTAGCTCTCCTGGCGCGAGCCCTCAACGGCGAAGACACTGCTGCCCAGCAGGCGGAAATCCAGCAGCAATGGCAGAGCTTTGCGCAGTTTAGCCCCCCCAACCCCCAAGTGCGCCAGGCTTTGGCCAACCTCAAGCCCCAGGACTTCGAGCGATTCCTGCCCTACGAGCAGCGCCTAAGTCGGCAGGTTCAGCTACCACCTTTGCCCACCACCACCATTGGCTCCTTCCCCCAAACTCCAGAGGTGCGGCAGTGGCGAGCTAAGTACAAAAGAGGGGAGGTTTCGCAGGCGGAGTACGAAGCAGCCATTGACGCTGAGATTGCCAAGTGCATCCGCATTCAAGAAGAGATTGGCCTGGATGTGTTGGTGCATGGGGAATTTGAGCGCACCGACATGGTGGAGTACTTTGCCCAGAAGCTGGAAGGCTTTGCCTTCACTGAACACGGCTGGGTGCAGAGTTACGGCAGCCGCTGCGTGCGCCCTCCCATTCTCTACGGCGACGTGGTTCGCCCCCAACCCATGACAGTGCGGGAATTCCAAGTAGCCCAGTCCCACACCCAAAAGCCGGTGAAAGGCATGCTCACGGGGCCAGTGACCATGCTCAACTGGTCCTTTCCCCGTGTTGATATTCCCCGGCGGGAGCAGGCTTTGCAGATTGCCCTGGCCTTGAGAGCCGAAGTGGCAGATCTGGAAGCGGCTGGAGCGGTGATGGTGCAAGTGGATGAGCCGGCACTGCGGGAGGGGCTACCTCTGAAAAAAGAACGCTGGCCAGAATACCTCAGCTGGGCAGTGGATGCCTTTCGCCTAGCTACCGGCGGGGCCAAGCCGGAAACCCAGATTCACACCCACATGTGCTACTCAGAGTTTGGGGACATCATCGAGCACATTGAGCGGCTGGATGCCGACGTGCTTTCCATTGAAAACAGCCGCAGCAACAACAAAACCCTGCTGCAAATTGCCCAGGCTGGGTATCGTCACCAGGTGGGCAACGGCGTTTACGATGTCCACAGCCCTGCGGTGCCGAGCGTTGAGCAAATCCTGCAGCAGCTGCGCACAGGACTGGCCCACTTGCCTGTGGAGCAAACTTGGGTTAATCCCGATTGTGGCCTCAAGACCCGCCGCTGGGAGGAGGTGATCCCCGCACTGAAAAATATGGTGGCTGCCGCTCATCAGCTAGGGGAGGAGCTTCTGGAAACCCAACCTGAGGGTCTGCGCGAGTAAGGCCCACGACCCGCTGATGTAACTGGTCGGGCTGGCTTGACAAGTCGCCGCGGGCGGTGCCGCTGTTGTGCTGATGCGGCTGGCTTAGGGCCTACGGTCTGCTGATGCAACCGGCAAAGCTGCTCTCCGGGATCTCAAAAAGCTTGTGAAGAGCAAAGTAGGGATCCCGTTAGCCCCTCAGCGCAGATCATACAGGCGCCCTCCCTCCATGCGCACCACCCGGTGGCCGGCCCGCTCCACCAGATAGGGGTCATGGCTGGTCATGATGACGGTCACCCCAAAGGAATTGAGCCGCTCCAAAATCTGGAGAACCAAGAGGGAGTTTTCCGGATCTAGGTTTCCTGTTGGCTCGTCCGCCAGCAGCAGCACCGGCATGTTGACAATGGCACGGGCCAGGCTAAGGCGCTGCTGTTCCCCCCCCGAAAGCTCATGGGGAAAGTGATCTCGCTTTTCGGTCAGCCCCACCATCTTTAGGGTCGGCCCGATGCGACGGCGGATTTCTGCGGGGGACAGCCCTTGGGCGCGCAGCACGAAGGCCACATTTTCTGCCAGGGTGCGGTTGGCCAGAAGGCGATAATCTTGGAAAACCACCCCCAAGCGCCGCCGCAACATGGCCAGCGGACGCGGTGGGATGCGGTAGGGTCGCCGCCGCCCTTCAGAAGAAAAGAGACAGACTTGATCGACGATGACCGTGCCCTCGGTGGCCTGTTCCGCCCCGTAGAGCAGTCGCAAAAGAGTGGACTTGCCTGCTCCGGAGACCCCCGTCACGAACACGAACTCGCCGCGGCGCACCTCCAAGTTCACATCCTGAAAAATTAAGTTGCCGTTGGGAAAGACCTTGCTCACGCCCCGCAAGGACACCATGCTGGCCGGGGTTTCCAGGGATCCGGATTGAGTGCTGCCGTAAAAGCCCAGGGTGGCCTCTGGATTGGCCGGGGCAGGGAGATGAGGAGTCGGAGCCGTACCCGCCCAACGGTGTAAGCGAGGAGGATAGCCGATGTGCTGACCGATCACCATAGTAAGCGCCTAGACAGAGGAGGGAGAGAGCGCCGGCAGACTAGGGGCGCAAACGAGAAGAGGGATCCCACAGCACCCGCCAGACAAACTTGGGCAAAGCCAACATGCGTCGCCAGCGCCAGGGTTCCTGATAGAGACGATACAACCATTCCAGGTGATGGTCACGCCACCAACGGGGCGCTCGCCGTTTTTGGCCGGCCCAAATGTCCAAGCTGCCCCCCACCCCCATCCAGATGGCTTGGGGCAAAAGGGGACGCCACTTCTGGATCCACAGCTCCTGGCGCGGGGATCCCAGCCCCACCCACACCAGTTGCGGTCGAAATTCCTGGAGAGCTTGCAGAAGCTCTTTTTCTTCCTCGCTAGAGAAGTAGCCGTGGTAGCCCCAGAGGGCCAAAGCAGGACACTGGGCTTGCCAATATCGAATTGCTGCCCGGTTGACTTCCGGCTTTCCCCCCACCAGGGCCAAGCGCCACCCCTGTTCTGCCGCCAACGGGATCAGGGTTTCTGCCAGCTCGATCCCCGGCACCCGCTGGACGCGGATCCCCTGCCGCCGCAGGGCCCACACCACCCCAATGCCATCGGGGATCACCAGCTCCGCCGCTTGCAGCACCTGGGCAAAGGCCAGATCCCGCTGCGCCTGCATGATCATTTCCGGGTTGCAGGTAACCACCTGAGCGCCCTGACCCTCCCGAATACGCGCCTCAATCCAGGTGGCGTAGCTCTGTAGGCTGGCCTCCGGCAGAGCAAGGTGCAGGTTCACGCCCAGAATCGCATGGATGGATAACGACACTACCGACCGAATGCTGGCCCCCACTGGAGCCGTTGGACACGCTTTTAAGATAGCCCGGACCTTCTCCCAGAGGGAGAGGGGAGTTCGAAGAGGCATTTCATGGCTATTTGACCACGAAAATCTCTTCCCTCAGGCATCCGCGGCGGCATCCACGGCGTATCTCCATCAGACCAGGCCAGAGGGAATTGCCCGACCCAGAGCAAGCCCCTGAAGGTTGGTTGCCATCTTTCGAGACAGGAGACTTGAGATGAAGACTGCAAAGACTCCCTTCGCTCTGCCTCAATTGGCCGCCGAATGGGATCCCAGCCCTGCAACTTCCCGCCGCAGCTTGTTGTTGGCTGGTTTGCTGGCGGGCGTAGGTGGAGCAATTGGATTGCGCACCCTGCCCGGTGCCGCCCAGTCCAACACTGCCGACATCGCCATCCTCAACGCGGCCATTGACTTGGAACAGCAGGCGATCTGGGCCTACAAAACCGCTGCCGGCAAGTTGAGCAATACTGAGGTGGGCAAGATCGTGTTGGAAGTGGCCACCAAGAACCTGAAGGATCACGAACAGCACCGGGATCTGCTGGCGGGCGCCGTGCGCCAACTGGGAGGGATACCCTCTCGGGCCCGGGATAGCTACGACCTTTCCACCTACATCGACAACAAAGAAGGCAATCTCGACTCCGATGCCAACATCGCCAAGCTGGCCCTGGCTCTGGAGTTCGATGCGGCCCTAGCCTACAACGATGCCTTTGTCCAGCTTTCCAACAAAGACCTGGTGGCTGCCGCCAGCACCATTGGCCCCAACGAAGTTGCCCATGCCACTGCAATCCGGGCCGTGTTCCACAGCCTTGATCCCAGCATTCTGGTGGTGCCTGCCCCCTTTGTCAGCGCCGAGACTCGGGAGCGCTGGATCCTGAAGGTGTAAAGCCCCTGCCGGCGATGACTTCCAGCTAAAGCCGCCAACCCCCGGCGACAGCAAGGTGTAGAACCCCCACCGGCGCTGATCTCCAAAGCCTTCCAACGTCCTCTGTAGGATCTTGGGGTTTGGAGATCTTTGGAGGTTCTTTGGAGGTCAAGGTGTTCCACACCGCTGTCGCAATCGCCTTCTTCTGAACGCCTCAGCTTTTTTTCGCTTCCTAACCTGTGTGGAGAAAGCCCTATGCCAATGACGCGGCGGTTGCTGTTGCTCAGTGGGCTGGGATCCCTGCTCAATGTGGGGGCCATCTTGGCCGTGGATCGGTGGCGACAAGCCAGCTCCGTTGCGGAGCGGGATCCCGTCGAAGCAACGGCGGCAGCAGAGGTAATCATTCGGGGGTTTCAATACCTGCCCTCGGAGGTTACCCTCAAGCGGGGGGGCAAGGTGACCTTCACCAACCTGGATTCCACCCCCCACACGGCTACTCCTGTGGAGGGAGCGCAGTTTCAAGGGACGGGACGGCTAAGTCGCAACGAGAGCAAAGCGGTGGTGTTCGAAGTAGCTGGGATCCAGGACTATTTCTGCGATATCCACCCCAGCATGGTGGGCCGCATTGTCGTCGTCGATTAGGTGGAGGCCATGCAAACCCCTCTTCCCTTCTGGAACATTTGTCGGCGGGTGTACCTGGTTTGGGCCGTCCTTTTGGGGATTGGGTTTGCTGCCACCCAGTTTCACCAAGAGGCCAACATCAACTGGCTGTGGCTGGTGATTTCCCTGATTGGGTTGGGCTACATGGTGCGGCAGACTAGCTTGCCGGAGTTTCGAACAGCCGGACTGGCCCACCTCTACTTTGTGGGTTTGGTGTGGACGTTGGTGATCGCCCAGGGCATGATCCTCTCGGTGCTGCCCTTTGTCGGGCGTACCCCTTTGGCAGCTTTGAGCCCATACCTGGGGGTGTTTTGGCTGTGGCAAATGGGGCTGGGCCACTGGCTCAACGGCTTGGTGGATCCGCCGCGCCTCCCCTACTGGATCACCGGTGGGATCCAGATCCTGGCCGGAGTTGCCTGCCTGCTGTGGGGGCTGGAATGGCAGTTTGCGGTGGCAGGGGGAATCGGGGCCTTGGCCATGCTTCTTTTGATCCGGTTGCACTGACCCGTTCACTGATCTGACTTTGGGGTCTTATCCAGGCGCACTCGCCAAACTCCACCTCCCACGGCCACCTCATCTCCTGAGCGCAGCTTGCGTCCCCGCCGGGTTTCCACCTCGCCATTCACCCGCACTTGCCCCGCTTGGATGAGCTGCTTGGCCTGCCCACCGGTGGGAGCAACCCCCGCCAGCTTGAGGAACTGATCCAGCTTGATCACGGGATCCGTCGCCGGCTGGGGATCCCTTTGAGGAGTCTCCGCCATCACTTCACCCAAATGGTTTTGACATTTACAAATTCCAGGATCCCTTCCCGGCTCAGTTCCCGTCCATACCCTGAGCGTTTGATGCCGCCGAAGGGAAGGCGCGGGTCGGACTTGACCATGCCATTGATGAACACGGATCCCGCCTCCAGCTCCTCCAGCAGGCGCTCTTGTTCCTCTGGATCGGTTGTCCAGGCGCTGGCACCCAGGCCAAAGGGCGTGCCGTTGGCCAGCTCGATGGCTGCCGACACATCCGGGACGGTGAACAACAGCGCCACCGGCCCGAACACCTCCTGGTGGGCCACCGGATGATCCGGGGGGATGTCGCTCAGGATTGTGGGCGGGTAAAAATTCCCTCCCCAGGGGGAGCCACCGATGTGAACTTTGGCCCCCGCCTGCACCAAAGCCTGCACCTGTCCATCCACCTCTTGCAGAATGCTGGCAGTAGCCAGAGGCCCCACGTCCGTTTGCGGATCCAAGGGATCCCCTACCTTGAGCCGGCGAAATCGCTCCGTCATGGCAGCCGTGAAAGGTTCGGCGATAGCCCTGTGTAGGATAAATCGTTTGGCGGCAATGCAGGACTGGCCGTTGTTGATCAGACGGGCCGTGACCGCTGTGGCGACTGCTGCCTCCAGATCGGCGCTGGGCAGCACGATGAAGGGATCGCTCCCTCCCAGTTCCAGCACTGTTTTTTTCAGATATTGACCGGCCAAACGGGCCAGGCTGGAGCCGGCGGCTTCGCTCCCGGTGAGGGCGGCCCCCCGCACCCGTTCATCCGCCACCACCTCTGCCACCTGGGCTGCTGTGATCAGCAGGGTTTGAAAGACCCCTGGCGGAAATCCCCCCTCCCGAAAGATCTGCTCTAGGGTCAAAGCCGATTGGGGCACGTTGGAAGCATGTTTCAGCAAGAGGGTGTTGCCCGCCATCAGGGCCGGGGCTGCACAGCGAAACACCTGCCAAAAGGGAAAGTTCCAGGGCATCACCGCCAAAATCACCCCCAGCGGCTGGTAGCGGATCCCGCTGCGGCTGGCATCGCTGGCGTTCGCGTAAGCGTTGCGTAGCAATATGGAGCGCTCGGCCAAGAATCCCTCTGCCTCCTCGGCATAGTAGCGACAAACCCAAGCGGATTTTTCCACTTCCGCAACGGCAGAGGCCAAGGTTTTGCCCATCTCCAGGCTGATTAGGCGGCCAAACTCCGCTTTGCGCTCCTCCAGGATCCCTGCCACCCGCTTCAGCCAGGCGGATCGTTGAGCAAACGGGATCCGACGATAGCTCTGAAACCGCTCGTGGGCTTGGGCGATACAGCTTTGGATCTGCCCAGCGTCGAAAACGGGGTAGCGAGCCAATTCCTCTCCGGTGGCGGGGTTGATGCTGACCAGGTGCCCCATCTTTTTCCCTCAACGCCTGTTTCTCCACTCTGGCATTTGCGCTCTGCCTGGAATAGTGCTCCGCACTGCTACTGCGTTCGCGTAAGCGTTGCGTAGCAATATGGAAAGATTTGTGGAGTGGAAGACTTAGCGTTCCAGGCTGCCCATGGAGTCCTTGGCCGTTGGATCCTCGGGAGCAGACCAGAACTCATAGGCTGCTTGCGACAGGCTGGCGATCAGCCCTTCGGCTCTGGGATCGTTGGGGGTTTCTCGCTTCACCCACACCGCCGCCACATAGCGCCGCCCGTTGGGCAAATCCAGGATCCCGGCATCCCCCACCACGGAGCTCAAGGTTCCCGTTTTGTGGGCAATGCGCACCTCTTGACCCAAGTTGGGCCGGAAATAGGAGGGCCGTTGGGTGCGCCAGAGAATGTCCAAAAAGCGGTCGCGGCTACGGCGGTTCAACATGCGCCCCTGTTCCACCTGGCTGAGCAGCCAAACCATGTCGCGCGGGCTGCTGGTGTTGGTGCCCTCCAGATCCGGTAGCCACCAAGAAATTTGCGTGTGTTGTAGTCCCCACTGGCGAAATTTTTGGTTGAGAGCCTCCCGTCCACCCAGGCGATCGATGATCAGATTGGTGGCGAAGTTGTCGCTGAGGGTGCTCATCAGAGTGGCCGCTTCCAAAGCAGAAACCTGGGATCCGAGGGGTCGGGTTTGCAGCACGCCTGCCCCCCCTCCCTTGAGATCTTCCCGCAGAGTGAGCTGTTCATCCAGCCGCACCTGTCCGGTTTCCACAGCCTGGAAAAAAGCCAAGAGAATGGGGATCTTGATCACACTGGCGGCAGGAAAAGCCTGATCCGGCCTAACCCCAGCAAAGGCGCCAGTTTCCACCTCCCAGAACAGAGCCCCTGCCGTCAAACCCGGTTGGTCGGCCAAAGCGGCCAAGCGCTCCTGCAAAGCCGGGATCGCTTCTCCCGGCAGAATGTTACTCGGGAATGCCGGCGGGGGAGGATCCCCAAGCTGCGTCGTGGCCTGTTCTGTCCGGCCAGCGGTGGTCGATTGCAGCAGTTGCGAGAGGCCCGCCATCGTCAGGCCCAGGATGAGACTTAAGCTCAGTCCCCTGAGCAACACTTGCCCGAGAGATGGAGAACGTCTCAAGCGGCGGGGCTGGGCAGCCCGTTGGCGCAGACGAGCAATGGCTTTTTGGCGGGCAAGACGCAGCGGTTGAGGAGGGGAAACCGACAGGGATCCCCTAGGGGCAGGAAGCAGGCGACCAGAACCTGTTTGCGGCTTTGACCCCTCTGGAGGCGGGACGGCGTTCTTGGCAGGTTGTGGAGGGCGGCGGGGATCCCGCGACTTCTCTGGCAAAGGCCTACGGCCCGCTAGCGCGGATGGATCGGTGCCTTTCCTCTCCCTTGCTCTGGTCATAAGAACGATTGCCTTAACACCATACTTCTGACAGACACTGCTGGCAGTTTCACCGACTCCACTCCGGTGAGCTTGGCTTAATTAAACCCACATTAAACCCACAAATTGGCCAACCTGCCCTGACCTAGATTGCAAAACGCCCATCAAACCGTCCTCGCGACACGAAGCCTAGCAACAACCCCGCCAAAGGCAGGATGAGTCCCTGTTGCCAGAGCATCCACTCGGAGTCGTTTTAAAAACTTAGGTTGATCCGTGACCCCCCTTTCCCTCTGGAAGAGGGGCTGGGAATAGTCGCGGAAGCGGCGCGGAGCGCTTTTGCCAAGTCCAGGAAAACCGTCAGATCTGTTCTCTCTGAGGGGGCTCACACCCATGGGGAGCCAGCTCCCGGCTAGCCCTTGCAGAGCCGATACACGGGCAAAGTGAAATGAAAGCTGCTGCCTTTGCCCAAGGAAGACTCCACCCAAATCTGGCCGTAGTGAGCGCGCACGATCCGTCGGCAGAGGGAAAGGCCGATGCCATAGCCCTCCTGCTGTTGATCCCGGGACAGACGGACAGAATCGGAGAAGATGCTCTCTTGGTCGGCTTCCGGGATCCCAGGGCCAGTATCGCTGACGGTCACCTGCACTTTTTGGCTGGTGCGATGGAGGACATCGAGGCGGATGGATCCCCCGGCGGGGGTGTACTTGATGGCGTTGTCCAGCAGGTTGAACAGAACTTGGCGGATCTTGTCGGGATCCACGTGAACAGAGGGCAGATCCACGGGAATATCCGCTTGAAACTGCAGCCGCTTGCCTTGAATGCGCGGCCATAGCTCCTCGATCACCGCCTGACACAAGCCGGGCAACTGGGTTTCTACGGCTCGAATCCTCAGCTCCGAGGCAGCGCCACGGGCCGACTCCAGGATATCGGTGATCATGCTGTCCATCTTGCGCAGTTGCTGGCGGGCATGGTCGAACAACTGCCGTTCCAGCGCTTTGTCCAGGGATCCCTCGCGCCCCTGCTGCAGGGTTTCGACCGCCAGAGCCGTGGCCGTCAGGGGACTGCGCAAATCATGCACCAGCATGGCCAGAACGCGATCTTTGAAGTCCAACTGCTCCCGCAATTGGGCCCGCTCCTGCCGCAGCAAAAACACCTCTTCCGACATTTGCAACAGTGCCTCAGTGGTTGGAGGGGAGGTGGGATGCTGTCCTGCCCCCTCTTGTTCGCGGAAGCGGACCGTAGGTCCATGGGAAGCCATTCGCGTCAGCGGGCCGGAGGCCTTAGCCGCCTGGCCTTGCCAACGGGGCCACCACACTTCCAACTGCGTCGCCAAGTCTTCGCCTGCCAAAACCTGAGCAGGCAAGGGTTCAGCCTTGACCAGAGCCGGGGTCACCACCAGCTTGTAATGCTCCGCCAGGTAGGGGCGCTCCTCCAGCGGCACCACTTCCAGTTGGGCAGGGTATTGGCCGGGCAACCCCTGGATGTGCTGGCGCAGATGTTCCTCAAGTTCGGCAACGACAGCTCGACTCTTGGCAAACAACAGCAGGCGAATGACAGAACAAGCGGAGGTGAGGTCTGGCGAAGTCTGCATAGGCCAAAGTCCAGTCGCGTTAGCGCTCGCGATAGCGGTGCGTAGCACATTGCGTAGCATTAAAGCCAAAGGTTGGCGTTTCAGCAGCCGGGATTGCCGTGCGCTCGTTCGCGGAAGCGGACCGTAGGTCTAACCGTAGGAGCCATTGCTGCTTGTTCCTTCCTAACACTAACCTTGGGAAAAGCTTAAAAAGGGACATGGAGTGTAACAAGAAAGACCCCTCAGCGTGTATCTTTCCCGGCCGAGGAACAGCCGCAGGAGAGTATGGCCAGAACCCGCCCACGGAACTTAACAGAACTTAGTGAAACAGGTAGGCCAGCCCCACCAGCAGGGCCACCAACCCCACCGCCGTCAGGGTGAAGTGCAGCAGGGAGGTCTTGCCTTTGCGCACCATGTTGCGCATGGCCAGGCGGGTATAGCTGGGGGAGGATCCCTGTTGCTCCGCAACGCTTGCGCGAACGCCAACCGACGGAGAATCTGTAGAAGAGGGCTGCGCCATTGGGATAACCAGAGCGATAATTTACCCTACCTTCAGGCTAGCTTAATCTGCTCCTCCGGATAGAGGTGTTTCCCAAGCTTCGACCTTCCCGCTGAAGAAGGGCCATAGCTGTCGCGCGGGGATCTTCCGGTGCCAAAATAACGACAGCATCCCCCTCTTTTGCCCCCCATGTTGCAAGTTCAGCATCTTTCCTACCATCCGGCAGGCGTTTCCCAGCCCATTCTCAACGATCTTTCCTTTGAGTTGGGCCTGAACCAGTTGGGGCTGATCGTGGGCAAAAGTGGGGCGGGCAAGAGCACCCTGCTGGAGATTTTGGCTGGCTTGGCGCGGCCCACCCAAGGACGGATTACCTGGGGAGGGGCAGAACTTTCCCCCAACCGCTTGCGCAGCATGGCGGGGTTGGTGTTTCAGTTTCCAGAGCGCCACTTTTGCGGCTTGACGGTGCTGGAGGAAATGCGCTTTGGTTATCCAGAGCTACAGAGAAAAGAGATCGAAAACGCCCTCAGACAGGTGGGATTGGAAGGGATCCCTCTACATACCTCCCCAAACCGCCTCAGCGGCGGGCAACAGCGGCGCTTGGCCCTGGCCGTCCAGTTGATCCGTGGCCCGTTTTTGCTGTTGCTGGATGAGCCGACGGCAGGATTGGATTGGTCGGTGCGACGGCAGTTGATCGAGCTGTTGGCTCGGCTAAAGTCCACCTGGACGGTGTTGGTGGTTTCCCACGACCCGGAGGAGCTGTCCTCCATTGCCGATGTGCGGTGGACATTGCAGGCGGGATCCCTGAAGCTGTTGCCGACGGAGGCTTTGCTTCACAGGTAGCGGCGGGGATCCACCGGTTGGCCATTGACGCGCACTTCAAAGTGAACATGGGGCCCGGTGGAGAGGCCGGTGGAGCCGGAAGCAGCAATTGCTTGCCCCCGCTGTACCTGCTGGCCTACCCCAACGGCAACGCGGCTGTTGTGGGCGTACAGGGTGGTGATGCCGCCCCCGTGATTCACAATCACCGTGTAGCCATAGCCGCCGTACCAGCCGGCGTAGATGACGGTGCCCCGGTCGGAGGCTCTCACCGCAGTGCCGGTGGGCACACCAAAATCGATCCCCGCATGAAAGCGGCGACTGCGGTAGATGGGGTGAACCCGCCAGCCAAAGCCGCTGGTGATCGGCCCGCGCACCGGAGCGATGAATCGGCCCGTCCCTTGAACGGGATCCCTGCCCCCCTGCTGTTGGGCCTGCTGGGCGATCAGTTGCTGGATGAGGAGAGTCAACTGTTGGGAATCGGCTTCCAGCCGCCGTTGGGCTGCTTCATAGGCCGCGCGTTCGTTGGCCAAGCGGCCCACCAGTTGCTCTTGGGCGGCAGCCTGCTGCTGCAGTTGATTCTTCTGGGCGGCCAGCTCCTGCAAAATCAAGGAAATCTCGTTGCGCTGCATCTCCAGAGCAATGCGCTGTTGATCCACCTCCTTGGCCATTGCTTGCAGCTCTTGGATCAACTGCCGATCCGCCTCGATCAACAGTTGCAGTTGGTGGCGGCGGTCGAAAAACTCGTTTAAGTCACGGCTGGTGAGCAGCAAAGCCCACCAATGTTCGGCCCCCTGTCGCTGCATGTAGCGCAAACGGGCAGCCGTGCCCTGTTGCTGCCGTCTCAGGCGGTCTTCCAGCTCCTGTAGCTCCTTTTGAGCTTGCTCCAGGGCTTTCTGGGCTTGTTCCAGACGATACTGATTGTCGCGAAGGCTGGATTCGGTCTGTCGAATGTTTTGCTGCAGGGATCCCATGCGGCGGCGGGCTTCTTCTTCTGCTTGGCGCAGTTCTCCCAAGCGGCGCTGAGTGCTCTGGATTTGGTGCTGGATCTGCTGCTGCCGCTGTTGCAATTGGTTGACATTCTGCGCCTGAGACGGGGCAACCCCCCCCAGTCCCCCCAACAGCAAGAGGGTGAGCAATCCGAGCGCTATCCACCCTTTTAGCCTGTGTGCCCCACGACTGAGACTCGTCACTCCTCACACCCTCTGCGACTGACCCATCGACCCTAAGGATACAAAGATCCCCACGGATCTGAATCGGGCCTGAGCTGGCTATTTAGGGCTACTCCGAACAGCAACAGAAGAGCCAGACAGTAGCGACTCCACCTCCGGATCCCACAGGCCTGACGGCATGCAACTCAAGCGGCAGCAACCTCAACGGACTAGAAAAACTAGGAAATGACGATAAACTGGCCGCTCACCTGCTGGCAAACCTCACGCTTAGAAGGCCAACCAAAAAGTTGCCTCATACAGACGGGATACCTTGCGGCACCTTTGGTTTGAGGAATCTTCCTCCTCTTCTCTGCTGAGTTCAGCACCGGTTAGGGAGACAACAAGGCCAGAGCAGGAACCAGCAACGCCGTGAAAAGCTGGGAAAAGCAAACACTCCGGCAAAGGCCACGAACGCGCAAACAGTTGCCCCTATAAAACACCGGCTTTGCTTGTTCCTGAGTCATCTGCTAAGCTTTCCCTTGAAAGAAAAGACGTTTAGGCTTTATGGTTTGTCATTATTTCATTGGCAGGCTGACTTTTTCGTTTTTGGATTGCAATTAAACTTAAGCTAAACCCAAGCAACTGCAAAACACTGAGCGGGTATTTTCCTACAGATGGCATTCGAGGATGCTGAGTGCAGTTTCAGAAAAGGGTCACAGCACCCCTGGTTACTCCATCTGTGGCAGCAGCCGCTGATTGCCGTGATCCGCCTCTGGGCCAGCCCAGCCCAAGCTCTCGAGGGAGCCATGCTGGCCATCCGAGCCGGGATCCGCCACATTGAAATCACCACGCAAGTTCCCCAATATTTGGAGCTGATTGCCCAACTGCGACAAGACCACCCGCAGTGTTGGATAGGGGTGGGCACTGTTCTCGATCGGCAGGTGGCGGAGCAGGCTTGGCAGGCAGGAGCCCAGTTTTGCGTTTGCCCCTTAACCGATGAGCAAGTCATCCGTTGGGGTCGGGAGGTGGGGCTGCCCATCGTGCCCGGTGCCCTCACCCCCGGCGAGATCTGGAGGGCGTGGCAGGCGGGGGCAACGGCAGTGAAGGTGTTTCCGGTGGAGAGCATGGGGGGATCCCGCTACCTGCGCCATCTACAATCGGTGCTGGGATCCCTGCCGTTGATCCCCACCGGGGGAGTCACCTTGGCCAAGGCAGCGGAATACCTGCAAGCAGGGGCCTGGGCAGTGGGCATTGCCGGGGATCTGTTCCCGACAGAGGATTTGGACTCAGGCTGCCATCTGTTGGAGAATCGACTGCGACAGGTGCTGCAGCAGCTTGCGGAGCAGAGAAACAAAACCTGGCCCAATCTGGGCAAACCAGTAGAATAAGGGGCGTGGTGTGAGTGAGGCCCGCATGGATGGATTTTTAGATCTCTATCTGCAATTCAACATCCCCAGCCCGGTTGAAGAAGCCACTTGGCGTCATTGGTTTGAGATCTGGCTGAAAGAGCTGGGAGTCCAGGAGCCATGCGAGCTCAGCCTTTGCCTCACTTCCGATGAGCACATCCGCCAGCTCAACCGCGAGTTTCGCCACCTCGACGAGCCTACCGACGTGCTGGCCTTTGCCGCACAGGAGATGCTTGCCCCCTTTGAGATCCAAGACGTAACGGGGGTACGCCTGCTGGGGGATATTGTGATTTCGGTGCCCACCGCCCGCGCACAGGCCAAAGCGCAGGGGCATCGTCTCTCGCAAGAGTTGGCCTGGTTGGCCAGCCACGGGTTGCTCCATCTGCTGGGGTGGGATCACCCGGATGAACTGTCCCTGCAGCGCATGTTGCAGCAACAGCGACAGTTGCTCGCAGCCATCCAACTGGATGGGGAGGTGGCCCATGGCCAACAGCCCTAGTCGGTTGCCGGAGCGTTCTCGCCTGGCGGTGTTCCGGCGGCGCGTCCATTCCGGGCCCACCGGTGTAGACCCAGCGCCTATCTCTGAGGCCGATCCCGCAGCAACTGCCGAGCCTTCGGGGATGGATCCCTGGCGACGCCCCCCCTCTTGGCAAGTGGCTGACAACCTGGGCAAAAGTTTTTACTACGCGGGCAAGGGCTTGGTCTATGCCATCTGCACTCAGCGCAACTTGCGCATCCACATGGCGGTGGCGGTGATAGCCTTTGGCCTTGGGCTGGGCCTGCGGCTGAGCGCTGTGGAAATGGCCCTGATCAGCCTGACCAGCGGCTTGGTGATGGCGCTGGAGCTGGTGAATACCGCTCTGGAAGCAGTGGTGGATCTCACCCTGGGCAGCAAGTATCACCTCTTGGCCGAGATCGCCAAAGATTGCGCGGCGGCAGCGGTGTTGATGGCGGCAGTGGCATCCTTGATGGTGGCGGCTTGGCTATTTCTTCCGCCTTTGGTGTTGCTGCTGCAAGACGGCTTCCCGGCAGCAGGGTAGCTCCCCGATTGGACAGGAAGTTTCCTATCCAGACGGCTGGGAGTGGATCACCACCCGTCCTCCCTGCCGATCCAGATTGAGCAGTTTGGCCTCCGCTTCAATATCCAACTGCGCCCAAGCGCTGACCATCGCGGATCCCACCCGTTCCCGATTCTCGGGAGCACAGAGGGCCAGAAGAGTGGGGCCGGCTCCGCTGATCACCACCCCATAGGCTCCGGCAGCCATGGCTGCAGCTTGAACCGTTTTGAACCCAGTGATCAGCTCCATACGCGCCGGCTGGTGCAGCCGATCCTGCAGAGCCACCTTCAGCCAGTCCACCCGCCCCGACTGCAAGCTGCGAATGAGCAGGCCCAGATGGCTGCTGGAAAAAACCGCATCCGCCAAGCTGACGGATTTGGGCAGGATCTCGCGGGCCGCTTGGGTGGAAAGCTTAAAGTTGGGCACTACGGCCAAGATGCCAATGCTCTCATGCCACTCCACCGGACAGAACACCCATTGCCCCTGCTGTCCCTGCACACAAAGCTGACAACTGCCCTGCAGGGCGGGCACCACATTGTCTGGGTGGCCCTCCAAGGCAATAGCCAGTTGTAGAAGGGTTTCGGGAGCTAAGTTGAGTGCTCCAATGGCATTGGCCCCCAGTAAGCCGCCGACAATGGCGGTAGCAGAACTGCCCAACCCCCGCGCCAGGGGCACGTTGAGGGTGATTTCGATTTCTACCCCCGGCACAGGCTTACTCAGGAGCTCAAAGGCGCGGCAAAAAGCCCGGTACACCAGGTTGTCCTTGCTCTGGCTAATGTGGTCGCTGCCACGGTAGTGGATGCTGAGGCCAGAAGGGATCTCGCGAAAATAGAAGTGATTGTAGAGCTCTAGGGCTGCACCGATGCAGTCGAACCCTGGCCCCAAATTGGCGGTGGTGGCCGGGACGATGACCTCTACGCGTTCTTTGACCAAGGGGACAACTCCTCAGTGAACGGTGGGTAACTCAATGTCTGCGGGCTCCCATTATCCTACGAACGATGGCCAGACCTTGGATATTCTCGCCACCTCTGCTCGGTCTGCAGCTCGCCGAGGCAAACGCGCTGATCCAGCGGAGCTTTTGGACTATCCCGAAAGGTTTCTGACCATGATTGGTTCTTGTGACTTATTTGTGACTTCATTGAGTATCGGGAATGTTGGGCCTGTTTCAACTCCAGCCTTTGCCATTGGCTGAACCCATCAGGGATCCTGAAAGAAGTGGGGGAGGGATTGAGGGGTGCAGGGGCTGTCTTGGTTGGTGTTGGGTTTGAGCTATGTCGGGTTGGGACTGGGATCCCTGCCTAGGTTGCGTATGAACCGGGCCACCATCGCCCTGGTGGGATCCGCCCTGTTGATTGGCTTGGGGACCTTGTCGCTACGGCAGGCTTGGGAAGCCATTGACCCGACCACGATTGTGTTTCTCCTGAGCATGATGGTGGTAAATGCCAGCTTGTCCTATGGGGGGGCTTTTCAGTTGGCTTTGCTGGGCTTGATTCGGGTGAGCCGCAGCCCCTTTGGTCTGTTGATCATGCTGGTGTTCGGCAGCGGGCTGCTCTCGGCTTTCCTGCTCAACGACACGCTGGCGCTGGTGTTTACTCCCCTGACTTTGCAGGTCACAACGGTGCTGGGGTTAAACCCGATTCCCTATCTGCTGGGCTTGGCGGCAGCCACCAACCTGGGATCCGTCGCTACCCTGAGCGGCAACCCGCAGAATATCCTGATCGGCTCCTTCTCTGGGATCGGCTATCTGGAGTTTGCTGCCCAGATGACCCCCATTGCCGTGGTAGGGCTGCTGCTGGAAGTGGGGTTGCTGTGGTTGTACTACCCTGAGGTGCGCTCGTTGAAACCCTTTGCCCAGGTGCCTTGGCTGCCGCTGCGGCTCTATCCGCCCCTGTTGCGCAAGAGCGTGGTGATTACGGGGGGGCTGTTTGTGGCCTTTGTAGCCGGACTTCCCTTGGCAGAATCGGCTTTGGTGGCGGCGGCCCTGTTGTTGATTACCCGTAGGCTGAAGCCAGAGCGATTTTTGGAGCAGGTGGACTGGAATCTGCTGGTGATGTTTTCCGGGCTATTTATCCTGACGCGGGCAACGGGAGAGCTGGTCACTGTTTGGGGGATGAGCTTGGGATCCTTGGCAGAGAGTCTGGCGGGATCCCCTCTTGCCCTGCTGAGTAGTGTGGCCGTTTTATCCAACCTCATCTCCAATGTGCCGGCGGTGCTGTTGCTGCAATCGTTCCTGCCTCGGCAGGAGACCACCGCTTGGCTGTTGCTGGCTGCCGGCTCCACTTTGGCGGGCAATTTGACTCTATTTGGGGCGGTGGCCAATCTGATCACGGTTGAGGCAGCGGCCAAAAAAGGCTACGTGCTCTCGTTTGGGGAACATCTGCGCTTTGGCCTGCCCCTCACTCTCCTAACCCTGGGGTTCAGTGGGTTGTGGCTGTGCCAGCCTTTCCTGTCTTCTCCACCGCTCAGATGACCTCTGTCGAGGGATCCAGTGGGGCTGTGACTGGCTTGTCGGGATCCCTGTGTATGATGGGAAAAAGAGTTTAAGAAACGTAACGTGTCTTCTCCGCTATCGCAGGCAGTTATTTTGATCACAGGGGCAACAGGGGGTATCGGCAGCGTCCTGGTGCCCATGCTGGCTCAGGCCGGATCCCATCTGGTGTTGGCCGCTCGGCGAGAAGAGCCCCTGCGAGCTCTGGTGGAGAAATCAGCCTCTTTGGGGGCTGCCTCTGGATTGGGGATCCCTACTGATGTGACGGACTATGCCCAGGTAGAGGCCCTGGTCAACCAAACGGTGCAAAAGCATGGGCGCATTGACGTGCTGATTAACCTGGCCGGGGCCGGGATCCTGAAGCCTGCTCCCCAGCTAACCCCCGCAGACCTGGAGCGAATGCTGGCGGTCAACCTGAAGGGCAGCTTCTACACCAGCCAACTGGCTGCCAACCCCATGCGGGAGCAAAAATCCGGCCACATCCTCAATTTTCCCGGCGTCCTTGGACGTTATCCCATGGCGATGGCCTCTGCTTACTGTGCGGCCAAGTTTGGGGTGGTCGGGTTTAGCAAGTGCATGGCCGATGAGCTGAAGCGCTTTGGGGTCAGATTTACGCTGTTTTACTTCGGGGGCATCGACTCACCCTTCTGGGATCCCATCAGCCTGAAGGTGCAACGAGACAAGATGCTCAGCCCTGCCACGGCTGCGGAAGCCATCTGCTTTGCCCTTACAGCGCCCGCTGGTGCTGTACCGAGCGAGATAGTGTTGCAGCCGGAAAGCCACCAATTCCTTTGACCAAGTGTTTTGCCGTCCTTTTGCTGGGGTTGAGGCGGCAGCAGCTTGTCTTTTGGTGAAACAAGCGCTCGAGTTTCTCTCTTGGGCTCCCCCCGTCTCAATCTTGCTCTCTGCAGCCCAAAGCGCCAGCAGGGATCCTCATTTCTTGGCGGCAACGTTGGATCAGATCTCCCGACACCCCCACCAACCGTCCTAGCCATTCGTCCGGCACAGAAGCAAGCAACGCCGGCCCAAACTGCTGATGAAGATGCTGCCAGAGAAGGGCAGCCCGCCGCGGCTGGGGTAAGCCTCTGTCAACTTTTGCAGGATCTCGGTGCTGCGAGCGCGACGACGATAGCCCCACTGACGCTCCAAAAAAGTGGCAGGGGCCTGCAGATACACTTGGCCAAAAGGACTCCGTCCCGCTTACGCGATCGGCAAAACCGCTCGGCAATCGCGATCGATGGCCAGGCCAACGGCTGCACCAAACTCCAGCAGCTCGACAATATGAGCTTTCTCCAGCAACAGCCCATGGGATCCCATTCCCTTAACCAGCCAAACCTGACCGCTGCGTACCTGCTCCAGAAGGGTAGAGGGATCCCGAAGCCTAGCCCAGAGTGGCGGTTCAACCTGCTTTCCAGGGCACGTCTGACCCGTACAGCCCAGTGAGTCAGAGCCGTTGATGGGTGTGGGGGTGCTGTTTGATGTTGTCGGCATCCTTCACCTCCACAACCGCGTTGAGGATCCGTCGGGGCTCAACGCTGTGATTGAGCTTAAACACCCCCCGCTCTGGAGTGCAGGTTTGGTGCAGGGGGATATGGCGAAACTGGGGCTTGTTGCGATAGGTGCGGGCCGCTGCCTGCACCCGTTCCACGAAGTCTTCTCCCAACAACACCCCTGGCGGGAAAACATCGGCAGGCAAAGTTGGGATCCCGTTGTTCACGATCTCGGCATAGGTTGTGGCGTAGAGGAGAAGATAGGAAGTGCTGCGGCGTTCTTGGGCCAGGCAGTCCAAATCGGCAGCAGGCACCGGCTCGGCCACCAAAACCTCTACCAGGCGACCTTCCTGATCCTGCTGGAAGCAAGTGGCCACTCCCAGCACCACGTACTGCAGTCCTTGCACTGGGCTGGAGCCAAGGTGAGTTTGAGCAGTATCCGACATCGGTGCCGATCTCCAAGCGGGGGAGCGAACTTTCACGGCTCCGGCAAGCGCCAAGATCCCTCAAGCCGGGCGCAGTTCTCACCATAGCAACAATTTTTGCGTCGGGCAGCGGGAGCTGTTGCAAGATAGAAGGCGGATCCCAGCCCAGCTCTCTGTAAAGGATGGCAAGGGCGGCACTTGGCTGCAGGGATCCAAACTTTGCTTTACCCAAAAACTGGGCCCTCAAGGCTCACGGCTCGCTGACGCAGTCGCGACAGCTTGCGGAGCAGTAGGGAGCGGCTTTGTGCTATGCTGCCGGCAGCGGCAGGGTAGTCAACCGCTGCAGAAGCCCAACGGTTTAACGACTGGGTCAAACCCAAACAAATAATAAATAAATAGTTTTGTAATAGTTTTTTGTTGTCTGCAACAACACCCTAGGGCAGGGGGAAGCCGCCTTGAAAAAGAAAACCACTGGGGAGACAAGCGCCGCTGTCGTAGAGGGGAAACCTTCTTGCGAAAGCGAGACGGAGTCCTTTACGGTAAGTGCTGTCACGGAACCAGTAACTGGAATCCTCGCCCTCTAGAGCAGGGAGCATGTCAATGGGGCAAAGCGGGGTCAGTACTGCCCGAGGGGAGCAAGGGGTTGGGTTCCAGGCACCTTTGGCAACCCTTGATTCATCATTATCTAGGAAATACTTGCTCTAAGGATCCGACCATGGCGGATGGCGAATACAGACCAGGCTTGGAAGGCGTTCCGGCCACACGCTCCAACATTAGTTTTGTGGATGGCCAGGCGGGGATCCTGGAATATCGGGGCATCCCCATCGAGGAATTGACCGCCCACAGTACCTTTCTGGAGACAGCCTACTTGCTGATCTTTGGAAAGCTGCCGACCCAATCGGAGCTGGACAACTTTGATCAGGCAATCCGCAGTCATCGACGGGTGAAATACCGCATCCGCGACATGATCAAGTCGTTTCCGGAGTCGGGCCACCCGATGGATGCTCTGCAAACCTGTGTGGCGGGCTTGGGGCTGTTTTACCCGCTGCGGGAGATGGATCCCGACTATGTGTTCGGCACCGTCACCCGCTTGCTCTCCAAGCTGCCGACCATGGTGGCCATGTTCCACCAGATGCGACAGGGCAATGATCCCATTCCCCCGGACGACAACCTGGATCATGCTGCCAATTTCCTATACATGCTCTCGGGCAAGAAGCCGGATCCCTGGTTGGCCCGCATTTTTGACATCTGCCTGATCCTGCACGCCGAGCACACGGTCAATGCCTCTACGTTTGCCCTTCTGGTGAGCGCTTCCACGCTGGCTAACCCCTACAGCAGCCTGGCCACGGCGGTGGGTACCCTTTCGGGGCTGTTGCACGGGGGGGCCAACCAACAGGTGATGATGCTGCTGCGGCAAATCGGCTCGGTGGAAAATGTGCGCTCGTTTATCGAGGAGAAGCTGGCCAAAAAACAGCGCATCATGGGCATGGGCCACCGAGTCTACAAGGTGAAGGATCCGCGGGCCACCATCCTGCAGCGGCTGGCCGAAGAGCTATTTGAGCGCTACGGCCACGACAAGTACTACGACATTGCCCTGGAGGTGGAGCGGGTGTGTGAGGAGTTGTTAGGGCCGAAGGGGATCTACCCGAATGTGGACTTCTACTCAGGGTTGGTCTACGCCAAGTTGGGGATCCCAGAAGATTTGTTTACACCGGTGTTTGCCATTGCCCGAGCGGCGGGTTGGCTGGCCCATTGGCGGGAGCAGTTGTCCGATAATCGGCTTTTCCGACCCACCCAGGTGTACACAGGTGAACGCCAGCAACGCTACATCCCTATAGAAGAGCGGGGTTGAGAGCCGTTTGACAGGGCGCTGGGCCGGGATCCAAACTCAGTAAGGCCCAAGTCGTGCGTGAGGTGGTGTGTTGAGCCTCTTGGACTCTCCCCTTTGGCGAGACGGGTTCACCCTGTTTCTGAGCCTTGTGGTGCAGGCCATGCCATTTTTGCTGCTAGGGGTGTTTCTATCGGGGCTGCTGGCGGTGTTTGTCGAGGGATCCCAGTTGGCCCGTTTCCTGCCCAAAGGCAAAATCGGCAGCGCGGTGGCCGGTGGCGCTTTAGGATTCTTTTTCCCGGTGTGCGAGTGCGGCAACCTGCCGGTGGCCCGTCAACTGGTGATCAAAGGGATCCCACCCCACGTGGCGGTGGCCTTTCTGTTGGCGGCGCCGGTGTTTAACCCGGTGGTGATCTTTTCCACTTGGATTGCCTTTCGCTCCATGCCGGAGCTGGTGATCTACCGAGTTCTCTTTTCCTTTGGCATTGCGGTTGTCGTCGGCTTGATCTTCAGCCTGCAAAAGGATTTCCAGCCTCTGTTGCAGCCGTCAGTCTGGCGGGAGCTGCAGCGCAATTGCTCCCAAGAAGCTGATCCGAAGAACATCTCCCGCTCGCCGTTGTTGCAGGGGGGCACCTTCTGGATTGGATCCCAGGGCTATGCCCAAGGGGCCTCTGGCCGATCCCTGGCCACTTTACAAACGGCTGAAGATGTGTATCGCTCTGCTCTGGCCGCTGCGCCTTCTCCCTCCAGGCGACAAAAAGGAGTTCTCCTGCTGCAGACCTGGGCCAGGGAGATCCGCGAATTGGGATCCGTGCTCATCTTGGGCTCGGCGATGGCGGCCCTGATTCAAACGGTGATCCCGCGTTCGTTTGTGCTGGATTATGGCCAAGATGCATTGCTCTCAATCCTGATCATGATGGCCCTGGCCGGGATCATCTCCATCTGCTCGACAGTGGATGCCTTTTTCGCCCTCTCCTTTGCCGCCACCTTCACGCCGGGATCCCTGTTGGCTTTTATGGTGTTTGGGCCGATAGTAGACTTGAAAGCCATAGGCTTGATGCTCACTCTGTTCAAGCCCCGCGCCATTTTCTACTTCGTGATCTTGGTCTTTCAGCTTACTCTGGTGGGAGCTTTAGCCATCAACTACTATGGCAGTTAAAGCGTTTGTTTGAACCTTTCTCCACAGGGACACCCTCTCCATCCACTCTCCGTCAAATATTCGTCAAATATAGTTGCTTCAGTTTAGGGTAAGACGCCTGGGCTTCTGATCGCGCCAGCGGGACGGAGTCCTTGAAAAGCCTTCCGGCTCGGTGCACTTTAAGTGTGGGTGCAGTGTCCTGCTTTAAATCGAAATGACTATAGAAAGAGTTGCCTGGATAAGGTTTGTCACCAGAGGACTCTGCTCCCAGACGGTTGAGAACTCAGGTGTTACAGGTTTTATTGTAGTAAACTCAAGAAGGACGTAGTCTGGATTTCATAATTATCGCGACCCTATTTTTCAGCAGGACAAAGCTATGAGCAATCTATACTCGACAGACTTTAACTTGTGGATTGACCGAACAACCCGGCTATTGCGGGAAAGGCGCTGGCATGAAATTGACCTAACACACTTAATTGAAGAGGTTGAGAATTTGGGTAAGAGCGAACGACGAGGGATTACCAGTCAATTAACTCGCCTTCTGCTGCATCTGCTCAAGTGGCAATATCAACCTCAGCGCCGTTCAGATAGCTGGCTAGATTCCATTACAGATGCGCGAACCCAAATCGGATTGGCCATAGAAGATAGCCCTAGCCTAAAAGGTTATCTGGTAGAGCAACTTGAAGAGAGTTATCAACGGGCGCGCCGCCAAGCAGCCAGGCAAACGGGGATAGAAATCTCGACATTTCCAGATGTCTGTCCCTACTCTCCAGAGTTGGTGCTGGCAGAAGATTGGCTGCCGGAAGTTTGACAGTCCACACCACAAAGCATTTAACGGTGGACAGCATTCCCACAGTACTGACTGTAGAGCTTTGGACTGGTGTTGTCCTGCCCAGACAATCCATCAGGGATTAAACATGGGCAATACAGATAGACCAAGGCCAATTGCTGTGCTACTGTTGCTATTCCTCAAGCAGAGGCGCGCTCCTGCCAGGTGCGCATCTTGCCCGGATTGAGCAGGCCATAGGGATCCACTTCTTCTTTAAAACGAATCTGGCGCGGATCCATCACTTTGCGCCCGCCGTCTTCGATGATGAAAGTGTGGGGGTTGGCAATAAATACTCCCTGCTCTTCGTGGTAGCGCATGATCTCGTTCAGGCGCTCTTCGGTGGTAAAGCGGACAATTTGCAGGCCGACGGGGGTAGCTTGCCCGTTGATGCGAATCCACTCCAGGTGCATCAGCACTTCGTCGCCAAAATACTCGTACATGTGCTGCACCAGCTTCAGCTCCCGATCGGCAGGAAAAGCCGATTGTAAATAAGTCAGGCTGGGATCCACGCTGCGGCAGTGCAAAGTGGTGTGGTTCCAAGAAAATTCCCCCAGCGAGATCCCCTTGCTGGCCTCCTGGGCCGTTTTGTTGTAAACCACTTGGCCCCCATGTTCCCGGACAAGCTCCAACAGCGGCTCCAGGCTGCATTCGGCCACCATCAACAGGGCCACAGCGGATCCTTCTGGCAAATGACCCCGCAGCGGTGCAAAGTAGCTGGGGATCGGCCAAGCGTGCAGGCTGATCATCTTCTTGATGATCCCATCCGCATCGCCCAGGGCCTGGCCAAAATGGGCACAGGGCATAAACCCTCCTGCGGGGGGAAAAGCCACCACCAGCTCTGCCCAAGGGTAAGCAGGCGCCAGCGGGATCTCCACCTCGGTGATGATCCCATTGAGGCCCCAGGCATGGCTCACTTGGAACACCTCGTCTCCCCGCAGCTCCAGCACCCGCGGCTCTTCCTCCAGGGTGACCACCCGCAAACCCAAGATGTTGCCGCGATCCCGCAGTTGGCCGTAGGTCACAGAGCCAATGCCGCCGCTGCCGCCGGCAATGAACCCCCCGATGGTGGCCGTGCGATAGGTGGAAGGAGCCATGCGGATCTCCCAGCCCATCTCCCGGGTGTGTTTGTCGATGGCCATCAACTTGGCCCCCGCCTGCACCCGCGCCAAGCCCGGCTTTGCCCAAAGCACCTGGTTGAGCTTGCCCATGTCCAGGATCACACCCCCGGCCAGCGGGATACATTGGCCGTAATTACCGGTACCGGCACCGCGCACCGTAACCGGGATCCGCAGCCTGGCACAGGCCGCTGCCACCCGCATCACCTCGGCCTCATCGGCGGGGCGCACCACCAAATCTCCCCGCTTGTCGCTCAGTTGTCGGCTCAGCACGGGGCTGTAGTGGTAAAAATCCAACGACAACTTGGCCACCTGAGCCGGATCAGTGATGATCTCAATACCCTCTAAGTCAGAAGGCAAAGCCTGCAGCTTGTCAGGAGCGGCAACGATCATAGGTATCCGTATTTGGGTGCAACGGTTCTTCAGACTCCATCATCGGCAGAAATTGCCTGCAAAAGGGTTTGCCGAGAACAGTATGGGAAGGATCCCTGTCCGGCCAGGTCGATTAGCCGAAGCGGCCCTCCACATAATCTCTTGTGGCTTGCTTGGTGGGGCTGTTGAAGATGACTTCAGTTCTGTCAAATTCAATCAGCTCGCCCACACGGTTGGATCCCACCAGCTCCACGCTGAAGAAAGCCGTCATATCCGAGACGCGGCTGGCCTGCTGCATGTTGTGGGTGACGATGATGATGGTATATTCCTCCTCCAGCTCCTTCATCAGCTCTTCGATACGGCGGGTGGAAATGGGATCCAGTGCCGAACAGGGCTCATCCATCAAAATCACATCCGGCTGTACCGCCAGAGCGCGGGCAATACACAAGCGCTGCTGCTGCCCTCCCGACAGCGACTGACCATTTTCTTTCAACTTGTCTTTGACTTCATCCCAGAGGGCAGCCCGTTTCAGCGAGGTTTCCACCACCTCGTCCAAGTCTACCTTCATCCCCAGCACCCGCGGGCCGTAGGCCACGTTGTCGTAAATGCTTTTGGGGAAGGGATTGGGTCTTTGGAAGACCATGCCGATACGCCGCCGCACCGCCACCGGATCGACCTCTTTGGCGTAGAGATCCTTGCCGTGGTAGGTGAGCTTGCCCTCTACACGAGCACCGGGGATCAAATCGTTGGTGCGGTTGAAGCAACGTAGGATCGTGCTTTTGCCACAGCCGGAAGGGCCGATAAACGCAGTAATCTGTCGGGCTGGGATGTCCAGAGTAACATTTTTTACCGCCAGATTGGAGCCATAGTAGACATTCAGGTTCTCGGTCCTGAAAACGTAAGAGGTCTGGTTAAGAGATTGAGTTTGCATGGCAGCACTCACAAAAAGAGCTAGAGTTCGACGAAGAGTTCGATTCAAGACTTTGTTGAGAATCCTCAGGCTATTTCCTGGTCTTGTACACCAAAAAGCGAGCGGTCAAGCTGGCCGCCAAAACAATGGCTAACAAAACCAAAGCGCCCGCCCAAGCCAGCTCCTGCTGCACCCTGTAGGGAATGATGGAGAAAAAGTAGACCATCACCGGCAAGGTAGCCACCGGGCCAAAGAGATTAGTAGACCAGAAATTGTTGTTGAAGGCGGTAAAGAGCAGAGGTGCAGCCTCGCCTGCCGCTCGGGCCAAAGCCAGGATTAGCCCGGTTACGATGGCCGGTGCCGCTGCCGGCAAAACAACGCGCATTGTGGTCTGAAAGCGATTTGAGCCCAGGCCAAGGGAAGCCAAGCGCATGTCGGGCGAAACCAGCAGCAACGCCTCCTCGGTGGAGCGGATGACAATCGGCAGCATCAGCACGCCAAAAGCCACCCCTCCCGAGAAAGCCGAAAAGCCGGATCCCCTCACCACCACAGCATAGGCAAACAGGCCGCAGAGAATGGCCGGTACCCCCGTGAGCACATTGCAGGAAAACTTAACCAGATAAGCCAAGCGGGTGCCGCGACCGAATTCAGACAAGTACACTGCCGCCAAGATGCCGAAGGGAAAGCTCAAAGCCGCCCCCGTAGCCAGCACCATTAAATTGCCGACAATTGCGTGACCAAAGCCCCCTTCCGCCAGGCCAGGGGCAGGGTAGCGGGTCTGGGTGAGGACATCCCAATTTATCCGCTGGATGCCTTCCTTGCCCACATCCCACAGCACCCAAGATAGGGAAGCTATGATCACCGCCACAAAGAGGCCACTCAGCAGGGTTAGGACAATGCCTGTGTAATTGCGGACAGGGGCAATGGCGGCACGAGTAATGTCGATGTCAACCTTCTCAGGGGCAAGCTGTGCTGAGTCGGACATGATAACAGTGCTCCTTCATCTTCTTTCTGCTTCCCAAGTTACTGCTCCAAGTTTTGAAACTTGCGGATGATGATCTCGGCAACAATGTTGACCAATAACGTCAGCACCATCAGCACCACGCCGGCATACATGAGAGCCGAAACCTGCAAGCGTCCTGCCTCGCCAAACTGAGAGGCAATCAAGCCAGTAATGGTGGATCCCGGCTGCATTAGGGAGATATTGATGCGGTTGGCGTTGCCGGAAAGCATGGCCGCCACCATGGTCTCTCCCAGGGCCCGTCCCAGCGCCAGCATGATCGAGCTGACAATGCCCGACAGGCCGGCAGGGATCATCACCGTTAAGAGGGTCTCCCAGCGGGTTGCCCCCAGAGCCAAAGCGCCCTCTTTTAGGCTGCGTGGTAGAGATTCAAAGGTACTGCGGGTAATGGAGATGATGATGGGAGAGATCATGATCCCCAGCACCATAGCCACTATCAACAAGCTGGGCCCCCGCGGAGCCGGGCCACCCAAGAAAGGGATCCAACCCAGCGTCTGGTTAATGGCTCGAAAGATGGGCCGCACTGCTGGAATCAGCACAAAGATCCCCCATAGCCCCAGCACCACACTGGGAGTGGCCACGATCAGCTCAATGGCAAAGCCAATCGGCTCCGTTACCCACTTGGGGGCAAAACCTTCCGTCAGGAAGATGGCAGTGCCAATGCCCAGAGGGATGGCAAAAATCAAAGCCACCAGAGAGGTTACCAAACTGCCATAAATCTGTGGTAGCACCCCGTAGATGTTTTCCACCGGGTTCCAGCGGGCAGTAACCAGGAAGCCCAAGCCAAACTGCTGAATCGCCAGCAGAGCCGCTTCGGTGGTTTGAAGAATCACCCAGATGAGGATAATGCCGGCAAACCCTGCCAAGGCCAGCGTCAGGCGGACAAAGCCCACATCAACAGCCCGAGACAGGCTCGCCTTTTTCTCAATGTCAACATCGATATCCGGGTTTGGTGGTGAACCATAACCCGTAGCCGCTGAAGTCATAGCCTCTCTCCCATGATCATCTTCGGTTCAAAATCTTTCCTAAAAATCCCACCGTGCAAGGTAACCCCAGCAGCCGACCGAGAAAGCCTCACCTGCCTCCTCAGCCGGCCACCAGCTCCACTCTAGTGGAGTTCAGGCTGCAACCCAGTCATCGCACCGCATTGGGGTTAACGGTGATGGCATCCAGCTCTGCAAAGATCCGCTGGATAGCCGCCTCAGGCATAGGGATGTAGTCCAGCTCCTTGGTGATGGCTTGACCCTCTGGCCCCTGGGTCCACTTCAGAGCCTCCACCAGCTTGGTCAGCTTCTGCTGATCGGGATACTCGCGGTACAGCATCACCCAGAACAAGCCCACGATTGGGTAGTCATTTGGCCCTTCAGGGTCGGGCACCAACAGCGCAAAGTTATCAGGAATGGGAGCATCCAGCGCCGAGGTAGCTGCCTCAGTCGAGAACTCAACAATGTTGCCCGCTTTGTTTTCCAAGCGAGCAGTGGCCATCTTTTCCAGCTTGGCATAGGACTGGTTCACGTAGCCAATTGCCCCTGGCTCCTGCTTGATGGTGGCGGCTACGCCCTCATTCCCTTGGGCTCCAATGCCAACAGGCCACTCGACAGAAGTACCAGCACCGGCTGTCCAATTAGGGCAGACAGTTCTGATGTGGTTGGTGAACACAAAGGTAGTCCCAGAACCATCAGAGCGGTGTACCCAGGTGATGTCCAGGGGTGGCAGCTTGTTTGCTATGCGTGGGTTCTCGGCCTTGATGCGAATGTCGTCCCAGCGAGTGATCTCGCCGGTCACGATGCCGCAGTAGGTTTTCCGCTTCAGGATGAGCTCTCCGTCTTCAATGCCGGGCAGGTTATAGGCAAACTCGATGGACCCTCCCGCCATAGGCAACTGTAGGGGCTCATAGCGGTATTTAGCTCGGAAGCTTTCCAGGCGAGCACCGGAGAAAGGCGCCTCGGAAGCGCCGAAGTCCACAGTGCCATTGATCACCTGCTCTAGGCCAGCACCACTACCGACAGACTGATAGCTGACTTGCACAGTGGGGTCTACGGTGCGGTTGTAGGCGTCAAACCAACGTTGCAGCAAAGGAGCCGCAAAGGTCGCGCCCGCCCCGGAGATTTGCACGGTTTGGGCTTGAGCCGAGGTCGCTGTTAGAAATCCTACTGTTAGAGCGGTGAGGGAGAAAGCAGAAAGCAGGGTTCGCATAGGTAATATCTGTGGCGAATCAACATTTTCAACCCTATAACCTCAAAGTTAACAGAGGGATATCTAAAGGTTAACTTTGGGTTAAGTCAAGAGAAAAAATCGATATTTTTGAGTGTGCTGGCTCGTTTCCAAACCTTGATTTTCCATCTGGTGGTTTTGGCCAGTTTGGATTTCAGCAAAATCAGGATCCTGGAGCCCAGGATCCGCGAAAAGGTCTAGCTGCTGAACTTCTATCTCATTTGACAACCAATCAAACGGACACAACTTGAATAAGAGCTAAGCTGGGACGGCTGCAAAAAAACTCGATCCAGATCCAAGATGTGTAAAATTTGAGACAAAGATGTTGCTCACCTCTCGGCAAGCTTGGACATGATTTCAGCAGGGCGGGAAAAGCTCTGGCCAGAGCTTCTTCCGACTTTTGACAGTTTTGACAGAGAGAATTAGCTAGGAGATGGACTTCAACACTCCAGACGTGGGGCAGCTCTACATGTTCCCCGAGCAGAGAAAGATCTGGGCTCTAAGCTGGGATCCGCCCGCCCCCCATGAGGTACAGCAGGGCCATGCGCACCGCCACGCCGTGGGTGACCTGCTGCTCAATCAGGTTCAAGCCGGGATCCTCCATCACCTCGGAGCTGAGTTCCACACCGCGATTGACCGGGCCGGGGTGTAAAACCCTCACCTCTGGGTGGCACAGGCGCAGCCGCTGCCGCGTGAGGCCGAAGAAGTGATGGTACTCCTGCAAGCTGGGGAGAAGGAACTCGCCCATGCGCTCCTGTTGCAGGCGCAAGGTGATAACAAAACGCGCCCCTTCTAGGGCAGGCTCCAGCTGCCAATGGATAGGGAGCGTGTGGCCGGGTACAAACTGGGCAAAATCTTTGGGCAATAGGGTGGGAGGGCCGGCTAAGTGAACCTCAGCTCCGGCGGCCACCAAGGCATAGATATCGGAGCGGGCCACCCGCGAGTGGAGAATATCGCCGACAATGGCGATTTTGATCCCTTGCAGCAACTCCAGACGGGGACGCCGGGGATCCAGATGGCTGCAGAGGGTAAACAAATCCAGCAAACCTTGGGTGGGATGTTCGTGCAGTCCATCCCCGGCATTGAGAACGCCCACAGGGGATCCGCGGCGGTCGATCTCGGCAGCTAATTGTTGGGGCACTCCTGCCTGGGCATGGCGAACGATTAAGAGATCGGATCCCATGGCCAGAAAGGTGCGGGCCGTATCCAAAAGCGTCTCCCCTTTGCTCAAGGAAGAGGTGCCTGGGGAAAAGTTGAGCACATCTGCCGAAAGGCGCTTGGCCGCCAGCTCAAAACTGGTACGGGTGCGGGTGGAAGGCTCGAAGAACAGCGTCACCACCACCTTCCCCTGCAAGGTGGGCACCTTGGGCAACCGCCGCGTCAACACCTCCTGGAAACTGGCGCTGGTCTGCAAAACCATCTGGTATTCTTCGGGAGTAAAATCCGCCAAGCCCAAGACGTGCTGCCGCTGCCAAACCATAGGGGATCCTCAAATGCCCAAGCGGGCAAAGATCTCGTCCAAATGGGTTAGGTGGCGCCGCGGATCAAAACAAGCCTGCAGTTCCGCCTCGCTGAGGTGGGCCATCACTCGGGGATCCGCCAGCAGATTGGCGCGGAAATCCCCGCCGGGCTGGTTCCAGGCGCGGTGAGCATTTTCCTGCACCAGGCGGTAGGCTTCCTCGCGGCTAAGGCCCTTCTCCACCAAAGCCAGCAGCACCTGCTGGCTGAAGATGACGCCGCCGTAGAGGTTGAGATTGCGCTCCATGTTGCGAGCGTGAACCTGCAGCTGGCCCACCAGCTCCGCCATGTTGACCAACAGATAGTGGCAGAGGATGGAGGCATCCGGCAGGATGACCCGCTCTACGGAGCTGTGGGAGATGTCCCGCTCATGCCAAAGAGGAATGTTTTCCAGAGCCGGAAGGGCATACCCCCGCAGGAGGCGGGAAATCCCGGTTAGCTGTTCAGATTTGATGGGGTTGCGCTTGTGGGGCATAGCAGAGGATCCCTTTTGGCCGGGGGCAAAGTACTCCTCAGCCTCCAGTACCTCTGTTCGCTGCAGGTGGCGGATTTCAGTAGCAAAGCGCTCTAGGGAAGAGCCAATCAGAGCCAAGGTTTGCACGTATTCAGCGTGGCGATCCCGCGAGATTACCTGTGTCGAGGCTGTATCGGGCTTCAGGCCCAGGCGAGCGCAGGCCAACTGCTCCACCTGGGGAGGCACGTTGGCGTAGGTGCCCACGGCGCCAGAGATCTTGCCCACCGCCACCACTTCCCGCAGGCGAGCTAGGCGCTCTTGGTGGCGCAGGCACTCGGCCAGCCACCCTGCCAGCTTAAAGCCAAAGGTAATCGGCTCGGCGTGAACACCGTGGGTGCGGCCGATCATGAGGGTGTAGCGGTGCTGCCGAGCTTGGTCGCGGATAGCAGCGATGAGGTCGGCCAGGCGGGCTTGCAAGATCTCCACCGAGGCCACAAGCTGCAGGGCCAGGGCCGTATCCAACACATCCGAGCTGGTCAGGCCCAGGTGGATGTAGCGCCCTGCCTCGCCCACGTGCTCGTTGAGGTTGGTTAAGAAGGCAATAACATCGTGCTTCACTTCCGCCTCAATTTCCAAAACCCGCGCCGGGTCAAAGGCGGCTTTGGCTCTGATCTCCTGCAGGGCTTCTTGCGGGATCCGCCCCAGCTCCGCTTGCGCTTCACAGACAGCCAGCTCCACCTGCAGCCAGGTCTGGAGCTTGTGGGCAGTGGACCAAATCTGGCCCATTTCGGGCAGAGTGTAGCGCTCGATCAAGGTGCCTTTTCCGTCGGTACAGTAGGATGAGCTAGGCTATTTTAGCCTTTGGCGTCCCCCCTCGAGGAAAAGCCGCTGGGGGATCCCTGCGGGCTTGGCTTGCGGTGTCGAAGGAGCAGCAAGGAGTTTGCAGATGACCGTCGGAGCTGTGCCAACTCAGGGAAAAAGAGCTTGGACAGCCGAAGAATTCATGGCGTTGTCCAGGGAGGGACATCGCTACGAGATTGTTGATGGGAAGCCAATTGATATGGGAAGCGCGGGGGCACTCCATGGTTATGTCTGCAGCCTCCTATTGGCAGCTTTGACCCCCTACGTTTTGTCCAACAAGCTGGGGATCGTTTTAGATTCCAGCACTGCTTTTAAGATGAAGAGTGGAAATTGGCGCTCCCCTGACATCTCTTTTTTTGCTAAAGAACGCTTGCAGGGCATGGCTGAACTGCCCACAGGATTTTTGGAAGGCGCTCCAGATCTGGCTGTTGAAGTGCTTTCCCCCCGCAATACGGTTGAAGAAATTCATGACAAGCTGGTGGAGTACTTTGAAAATGGCAGCCGCCTGGTTTGGCTGGTTCACCCCAGCGAGCACTACGTCCTGGTGTATCGCAGCTCTCAAGAGCCTGACCGCCTCCTGAAATCGGTTGATCTTCTAGAAGGTGAAGAGGTTATTCCAGGATTTGCCCTGCCGGTGGCTCATCTATTCCAGAAGCTTTCCTTGTAACATCCCCCCGCCCTCACTCTAGCCAATAGAGCTTGGGCCTCCCAACCTTGCCATTGGGCATTCCTGCCCCGCGTCACAGAACGACTTGGCAGAGGAGTCGGTATCTCGACCCTGACTTTCCCGCCAGAGCGCGGAACTTGTAGCTCCCCGCACCCCTTGCAAGTTAAGTGCAGGGGGTTGCCCCTCTCGCCGACGGTCTATATTGAACTAGTTCGGGATCCGAAGAGCATGACTCTAGTCAATAATAAGCTCAACTATACTGAAAATAATGTATAATATGTTCAGTACGGATTACTACCAGTTGATCTTTCTGTTTACTTTCGAGTCTGCCAACATGGTAGCCAAAGCAAAGCAGAAAATTGGTAGTAAGACGACACGGAAACTGCGCTTTGGGTATTCTACTCAAAGCTTTGCGGGATACCGCCATTCTGTTTGGAAACAAACAGAATGCTATCGCTGCATAGTTGAACAGTGATGTTCAGCAGTGTTCAGCGTAAATGTATCAGGACGTCATTAGCGGTGCGGAGCACAATCAAGTGTCGATGGGGAAGGATAGCTCTGATAGGTTTCTTGGCAGCATTCCTCGCTCCTGCCCCTGCCATCTCTTTGCCTGCCTTCCCACCTCCTCCTGAGAAGACCTCGGCCCCAAACACCGCTTCCGAGTTCAACTGGCAGGGATCCCTCAAGTTGCTGCGGGGGGATCCCGTGGCTGCCCTGGCGGATCTGGATCGGGCGGTGCAGTTGGATCCCACCTATGCGCCGGCCTATGTGAACCGCAGCTACGTCTACAACCAGTTGCGCCAGCCCCAAGAGGCGTTGGCCGATGCGGAGCGGGCCATTCAGTTGAATGCAGGGATCCCAGAAGCCTACTTTAGCCGCGGGGTGGCCTATCTTCAGTTGGGGGATCGAGAAGCCGCCATGGCCGACTTTCGCCAGGCCTTGGCTCTCTTTTCCAAGAGCGGCAACTTTGCCAACCAGGCCATCCTGCAGCAACTGCTGCGCCAGTTGGGGGTGGAGTAGCCGCCCTTGGATTAAACCTAGGGCCACCTCGAAGTTGGGTAACCTGTCTGGTCTTTCCCCTCACTTGCGCTTAGGCGTCTGAGCGGTTGATTCTCCCAGCAACTTGTCAGAAAGCCGAGGCTCTCCCAACCACTCGGCCAGGGAAACTGCCTGAGCCTGCAGCCCAAAGACCTGACAGAACGACTCCACCAGCACCGGAGCTACGGCAGCCATCGTTACCTCCGGACAAAAGTGCACCAGGGATCCCACCGGGCGATCAGGGATCCCACAGGGCACGATGGCCTCGAAGGCAGCTAGATCCGGGCAGACGTTGAGGGCAAAGCCGTGGTAGGTCACCCAGCGGGAGACCTTGATGCCGATGGCCGCCACTTTGCGCCCCTCCACCCAAACCCCTGTGAGGCCAGGGATCCGCTCCCCCCGCAGGCCAAAGTGGGCCACAGTTTCAATAAGCACCTGCTCCAGTTGGCGCAGGTACCAGTGGAGATCCAGACGGTGGCGCCTGAGGTTGAGGATCGCATAACCAACCCACTGGCCTGGCCCGTGGTAAGTGACTTCGCCGCCGCGCTCTACCCGCAGGATTTCTGGCCCTTGTCCAGAGAGGAATTCTGGGCGGGCAGCTGGGGATCCTATCTGTCCAGCCAAGCTCTTGAGGAACTTGGGATCCGCCCCTGCCCCCAGGGTGTAGACCGGCGGGTGGGTGAGCAGTAGGAGCCCATCTGGCAGCTGCGGATTGCAGATCAGGCGAGCCACCCTGGCTTGCTGCCAAGCCCAAGCGGTGCGATAGGGCACCTCTCCCGCCAGGTGAACCTCCAGAGGCGGAGATCCCAAAGAGCGCTCAAACACCTGCGAGGACATCTCAAAGGCGGTTTTGCTGGAGAGCTCGCTGTGCCACCAGAAGATGACCAAAAGACCCCATCCCAGCAACGTCCACCTAGCCTACCGGCAGGTTGACCTGCGCCCGCAACCGCTCCAACAGGGCCCGCGGCTGCAACAGCCCCTCAATGCGGTCAATCGGCTTCCCATCTTTGAAGAGGATCAGCGTTGGCACCGCTTGAATGCCCCAGTGAGCAGCGATGGTTGGGTACTTTTCGGTGTCAACCTTCACAAAAGTAACCGCATCCCCCACCTGAGGTTTTACCTGCTCCAACACTTGCGCCATAACCTGACAAGGGCCGCACCAGGAAGCATAAAAATCCACCAGGATCGGGGTTTTGGATCCCTGAATCATGTCGGCAAAACTTTTGAATTGCTGTTTGTGCGCCATAGGAAACTCCAAGGGTGTTCTGAAAAGCCTGAGATGAAATCTATTTGTAAGCTAACTGTTTGAGACTAAAAATTAGGTAGGGATCCCGCTACGGCCTGCTTCGGTTTCCCGGTAGGATGGCTAGGGTTTGGGAGAAGAGCTAGAGCGTACCTGTAGTCTAGGGTGTTGTGGTGGACAAAGGGGCAGACTTTAGCAGGGTTTAAGGACTTGGAGGAGTGGGATCCCAATGGCAACAAGTAGCAGCATGGTGAATCGTGGCGTGTTGGCTGCAGTGCTGGCTGGGGTAGGACTCAGCCTATGGGGGGCTTGGCGTTGGCTTTGGGATCCCTCGGCTTGGAGCCAGGTGGTGGCCGGGCTGCTGCTCAGCTTGGGAACGTTGCTGTACTGGCTGAAAACCCGCCCCGCTGACCAGCTGGTGGTGGAACCCAAGGGCTGGGGCATAGGCCGCAACACCTTGGAGCACTGGGTTATCCAGGCGGAGTTCGTGGCCCGCAACCTCAACCCCCTCTTTGAGGTCACCTTGGCCCAGGTGCAGCCGCGACTGCATTTGCTCAGCGCTGGCTCCCCAGAAGGCATTGACACCCGCCTACGCCTGCGCTCTCGCCATCCGGATCTTCCCCCCCGCCAAGACAACTACTGGCAGGCCTACATCATCACCCCCCAGAACCAGACTGGCCTAGAGGTTGAGATCGAGCTGAAGGGGGAAGGGCTGGCCCATTTGCGCTCTGCCTGGCTGGAGTTGGACTACATCCAGTACGGGCGGCAGCGGCGCACCCTCAAGACCAGCCATCTCATCCTGCCGTTGCAGGAGGTGGAGCCCTTGCCAGAGCTGAACTGGCAGAAGCAGGGATCCCTCCTTTGGGCCGCCGTTCCCACCCATCTGCTGACCCCCAGCGATGACTTGGCCGAGGTGCTACGGCGGTATGTAGGCCCTCACATCCAGCCCGGCGATATGGTGGCCATCTCGGAAAGCGCCGTGGCTATTGTCCAGGGCAACTTCCGCCATCCCCTGCAGGTGCAGCCCGGCTGGCTGGCCCGCACCCTGTGCTACTTCTTCCCCTCCAAGACCAGTCTTTCAAGCTGCTACGGGATGCAGACTTTGATCGACTGCTCCGGGGCCTGGCGGGTGGTGTGGGCTTTTGTGGTGGGATCCCTGGCCAAGCTGCTGGGGATCTCTGGGGTCTTTTATGCCCTGGCGGGGGAGCAGGCCGATCTCATCGACGACGTTACTGGCACCCTGCCTCCCTATGACCAGTTCATCGTGCTGGGGCCGCGGGATCCGGCCAAGTTGGTGGGGGATCTGCATCGGCAGACGGGCTACGAAGTGGCCATCGTGGATGCCAACGACCTGGGAGAGGTGAAGCTCCTGGCCGCCACCTCCGGGGTGCAGGGATCCCTGGTGAAGCAGGCGCTGCGCAAAAACCCCGCCGGCAATGCCGCTGAACAAACCCCCCTTGTGCTGATCAGGAAGATGACACCTGACTGAGGCTCTGCTGGGATCCGAGGGCTTGCATCGCCTGGTGAGTGGAGAGGAAGAAGCGCTCAGCGCCCACTTTCTCCACAAACCCAGCCTTTTGGAGGCGATCCATTACCGGCCCCTTCACCTCGGCCATGGCAAAGCCCACCCCTGCCTGCTGCAAACGTTCCACCAACTGGGTCAGCACTTCCAAAGCGCTGCCGTCGATGAAGTTGATGGCGCTGGCAACGAGCAGCACCTGCTCCACTGTGGGTCGCGCCGCCACCTCTCGCAGCAGATACTCCTGCAAGTAGGCTGCGTTGGCAAAAAACAGGCTCTCGTCCACCCGCACTGCCAAGATACGGGGATCGGTAATCACCTCATGGCGCTGCACGTTGCGGTAGTGCTCCGTACCGGGCACCTGACCCACGATGGCAATGTGAGGACGGCTAGCCCGCCAAAGAAAGAGCAGGATGGAGACTAACACCCCTATTCCGATCCCCTGCTCCACTCCGATCCCCAGCACACTGGCAAAGGTTACCAACCAAACCAGGGCATCGCCACGGTCGTAGCGCCAGCTTTGCAGCAGGGGGTGAAAATCCACCAGGGCCAGCACCGCCACCAGAACAATGGCCGCCAGGGTGGTCTGGGGCAAGAAGGTGAACAGGGGCATCAGCCAGATGACCGTCAAAGCCACCAACAGGCCGGTGATCAGGGAAGCCAGGCCGCTGTTGGCTCCCGCTTGAAAGTTCACCACCGACCGGCTGATGCCTCCCGTTACCGGATAGCCGCCACTGCAGGCTGCTGCCAAGTTGGCTGCCCCCAAAGCCACCAGATCTTGGTTGGGATCCACCTTCTGCCGCCGCTGGCTGGCCAAGGACTGCCCCACGGCATAGCTTTCCGTGAAGCCCACCAAGCTGATGGCCAAGGCGGTGGGCAGAAGCGCTGTCCACTGTCCCCAGCTCAACGAGGGAAAGCCCAAGGGGGGCAACCCGGAAGGAATGGAGCCAACAACGGATACCCCTGCCCTCTCCGAGAGGTTTAGGCCCCAGACCAACAGGCTGGTCACGAGCACAGCCGCTAGCGGTGCCCCCTTGGTCAAAATCAAGGCCCAACCTGGAGGCACACCCCAACGCCGCAGTTGGTGGGGCAACTTTCGCTGAGCGTACACCAGCAGGGATACGGCCAGCAGCCCTAGGCCAAAGGTTGCCCAGTTCACCTTGTCCAGGCTTTGCCACAGCCGCTGCACCAACAGCAAGAAGGACTCCGTATTGGCGATCTTGACCCCCAGGAGGTGGCGGAGCTGGCTGAAGCCGATGATCAAGGCCGCCGCGCTGCCAAAGGCAGTCACCACCGTGTGGCTTAAGAAATTGGCCAAAAACCCCAGCCGCAGCAGTCCCATAGCCCCCTGGATCAGAGCCACCTCCAGAGCCAAGCCCAAAGCCAACTGCCCGTACTCCGGGCTGCCCGGCAAGGACTCCGTCCCGCTGACGCGACCGGCCAGCGGCTCTAACCCTGCCGCCACCAAGAGGGAGATGATGGCCACTGGCCCTACCGCCAAGGCGCGGCTGGATCCCAGTAGTCCATAGACGATCACCGGCAAAATACTGGCGTACAGGCCCACTTGGGGGGGCAACCCGGCCAACAGGGCATAGGCCATGCTCTGGGGCACCAACAGAATGGCCACCACAAGGCCGGCGATCAGATCTCCCGGCAAATCTGATCGTTGATAGTGGAAGACCCAAAGGGACTCCTTAGCAAAGGGCAGGTACCGCGCCAGGATCCCTTGCCCCGAAGAGGAAGCAGAAGGGATCCCACTCATAGCGCCTGACCTCGGTTCCAGGGCATGCGAGCCAAGAGCAGAGCCATGCCACAGGTGTTGGTTACACCCGCAAACACCAGCCCAGCGCCCACAAAGCCACTCAGCAGCAGCCACCAGGGGTTGACAAAGGCCCCCAGAAGGGTTCCGGTGAGCACCAGGGATCCCGCCGCAATCTGCACCTGCCGCATGATGGAGATGGGCGCATTTTGGGTGCGGGTAACGGGCAGCTTGGCCACTTTCCAAGCCTCGATCCCGCCCTTGAGGCTAATCACCTCCGGCCAGCCGCGGTCTAGCAACTGACAACCGACGCGGATGGAGCGGCTGCCCATGCGGCAGTGCAACACCACCGGCTTCTCTGGCGTGGAAGCAGGCACTTTGGCCGGGTCAAAGGTAGATAGGGGCATGTTGATGGCCCCCGGGATCCGCTCATCGGCATATTCTCCCGGCTCCCGCACATCAATGAGCTGGACTCGCCCCTGATCCAGCCACTGTTTTAAGGTCAGGGCATCGATCTCCTTGAGACGGGGATCCCGTTCTTGCGAAGCGGAAGGGATAGGGTTTTGTTGGGTTACGGTCATGGTTGTCTCCTTGCTTCTAGCGTTGTCTAAAATGCAAAATGCAGCGATTTTTGGGATTAATCCCCCTCCTCAAGCAAATGACTGGGCTCACCGGGGTAAAACCGGCTATCCAGGATTTGCTCTGAGGAATAAGGGCAGGTTTTGGGGAAAATCTTTCTGGGCAGCTTGGTCTCCTCCAGGGCCAGCTTCAGCGCCCCCAAGTAAGACTTGGAGATGGCCTCTGGCAAATAGGGCTTGAGACTTGGGCTTTCTTCAAGAAGCTCCAGAACTTCCTGCCGCTGCAGCTGGAGGGTGAGGAGCCAGCTTGCGGATCTCCCCTCTGGCTGGTACTCCCACTTGAGGAGATGCCCAACCAAAACTGCAAGTCGGTTTCGCAGTTCCTGCCGCTGTTGCCTGCCCAACGATTCAATCTCCTCGACTAAATTGGGCAGATCCAGCTTCTCCCAGGCCCGATCCCGCAGAAATTGAGCTTGTTGCTGGATCCAAGCGTAGAAATCGCTCTCATAGAGACTTTCTCGATCCACGCTCAAACTCTCCATTTCTGGCAAGCCAATTGAGAGAAGGTTACCCAGAGCAGCGGGCCCTCACCATCGGAGTTTCACATGGGCTCCCCAGCCGGCGGGGGCTTACCCTGCACCTCGCTGCCCAGAAGGAATTAAACCGCTGCTGCCACTTGGCCGCACTGCTCGTTGGCCGGCACCGCTTCCTGGATCTTCTTCGGCTGGGGCAGGTTGAGGCTGTTCATCAGGGCAATGAAGCTCTCACGGGAACGCAGGTTGCCCGTTTCCGGATCCACAAAGCGCGGGTTCCAGCGCTTCTCCTCGCCAATGGTGGAGACGGTGTGCCCGCGATAGTCGTGGCCAGGATAGACCAGCGTCTCATCGGGCAGCGTAAACAAGTGCTGGGTAACATGGTCGTACATCAGGCCGGGATCCCCGCTTTGGAAATCCGTGCGCCCACAGCCGCGGATCAGCAGGGCATCTCCGGTAAGGACGCGATCCCCATTCACGCGGTAGGTCATGTGGCTGTCGGTGTGGCCCAGGGTAGCGATGGCTTCAATGACGACGGATCCCACTTGCAGCGTTTCCCCATGACCGATGAAACGATCTGCACATTGAGCCTTGGCCTGTACTGGCACCACCCCTTGGCAACCGGTCAGTTCCCGCAGCTTCCCGGTTCCCGTGATGTGATCCGCGTGAACGTGGGTTTCCAGGCAGTACTTCAAGGTTAGACCCAATTCCCGAATCAGCTTCAAATCCCGCTCCACCTGCTCCAGCACTGGATCCACCAGGGCGGCCTCGCGAGTTGTCGGATCCGCGATTAAATAGGTGTAGGTGCTTGTTTCTGCGTCGAACAGTTGGCGAAATAGCATAGTGCCCTCCTGTCTGGTATCGAAAGCCCGACGTGAACTTGGACTTTCTAGGAACACTATATAACTATCTAGTGTTAAAATCAAGTTGCATGGACGGCGCAAGCAGGTTTGTTGATTGGGGAAAAGTCGGTGAGCAGAGCGGATGTGAATGAGTGTCGCACGATCCTGACGCCGCAGGTTCTCGACAGCGTGGCAGAGTACTTCAAGGTTTTGGCGGAACCCAACCGCCTGCAGATCCTGTGTCAGTTGCGCTCGGGGCCCAAGAACGTCACCCAAATCTTGGAAGCTACGGGTATGGGCCAGGCCAATGTTTCCAAGCACCTCAAGATCCTGACCCAGGCAGGGATCGTCAGCCGTCAGCCCAAGGGGGTGAGTGTTTATTACCAAATTGCGGATCCCATGTGCTTTGAGCTGTGTGAAATGGTATGTCGGCAGTTGGTGAGTCGGCTGCAACAGCAAGCCCGCCAACTGGAGCCGCTGGCAGCCATTCACCCAGGTCAACCGAGCTGAGGCGGAAAGGGTTCTCAAGTAGGTTGGGATTTCGCGAGCACCCGAAGGTTATTCCAGCCCCAGCCGCTGACGAAAGTAAGGGATGGTCTGTTGCAGCCCAACCTTCAAAGGGATCCGAGGTTCCCACCCCAAGAGGGCACGGGCTTTGCGAATGTCGGGCCGCCGCTGCTTGGGATCGTCCGTCGGCAGAGGCCGGTAAACGATGGGAGAAGGGCTGCCGGTGAGGGCGAGCACCTGCTGGGCCAGCTCCAGGATGGTGAACTCCTCTGGGTTGCCCAAGTTAAAGGGTCCGGGGTAGGGGCTGTTCATCAGCCGGATCAAGCCTTCCACCAGGTCGGAGATGTAGCAAAAGCTGCGGGTCTGGGATCCATCCCCATAGACCGTCAGGGGATCCCCGCGCAGGGCCTGGACGATAAAGTTGCTCACCACGCGGCCATCGTCCTCCCGCATGGCGGGGCCGTAGGTGTTGAAGATGCGGGCCACCCGGATCTCCGTCTGGTATTGCCGCTGCCAGTCGAAGGTGAGGGTTTCCGCCAAGCGCTTGGATTCGTCGTAGCAGGCCCGCGGGCCGATGGGGTTGACGTGGCCCCAGTAGTCTTCCGGTTGGGGATGCACCTGGGGATCCCCGTACACTTCTGAAGTCGAGGCCAGCAGGAACCTCGCTCCCGTTTTCTGGGCCAGTTGCAGCAGGTGGTAGGTGCCCCAGAGGCTGGTGCGGATGGTGCGGATGGGATCCGCTTGGTAGTGGGGGGGAGAAGCGGGGCAGGCCAGGTGGTAGATCTGCTGGATCCCAGACTCTGCCAAAGCGGGCGGCAGGGGCTCGGCAACGTCGTGCCAAATGAACTGAAAGGCTGGGTTGTCTAGATGAGCTTGGACATTGAGCTGCCGGCCCGTGTAGCCGTTATCCAGACAAATGACCCAGTGGCCTTCTTGCAGAAGGCGGGTTACCAAGTGGGATCCGATAAATCCCAGGCCACCTGTAACCAGGATCTTCATGATTTCCCCTGATTTCCCCAGCACCTACCAGCCCACTCCAATGAGGGTTATGCCCGCCTGCCGCACCGCCTCCCGATCCAGACAGTTACGGCCATCGATGAGCAAGGGCCGCCGCATCAGCTCTGCAATCCGTCGGTAATCCAGCGACAAAAACTCCGGCCACTCCGTCACCAACACCAGGGCATCGCAATCTTGGGCCAGGCGAAACACATCCGTTTCCACCACCACATGGGCCAACCCCTCCCGCATCCCTGAAGCGGACACAACGGGATCATACGCCTTCACCTTTGCCCCAAGGCGGTGGAGCTGCTCGATTAAGGTCAGGGAAGGGGCATCCCGCAGGTCGTCGGTGTGGGGTTTAAACGTCAGACCCAGTAGGCCAATGGTTTTTCCCTTGAGCACCTTGAGGGCTTGCTGCAGCTTTTCCACCAAACGTTGCCGCTGTTCTCGGTTAACCTCCACCGTGGCCCGCAACAGCTTGGCCTCATAGCCATAGTCAGCAGCGGTTTGGATAAGAGCCGCCAGATCTTTGGGGAAGCAGCTTCCGCCCCACCCTATGCCAGCGTTGAGAAAGGCGCGGCCAATGCGCCTATCTAGGCCGATCCCTTCTGCCACCTGGGTGATGTCGGCGCCGGTGCGCTCGCAGATGTTGGCCATTTCGTTGATGAAGCTAATCTTGGTGGCCAGGAAGGCGTTGGCGGCATACTTGATCATTTCGGCAGAAGCCAGGTCGGTCACCAGCAAAGGCACGGGATCCCCTTGCAGGCCCTGCTGGCGGTCGAGGATGGGTTCATACAGCTGCCGCATGATTTCAATGGCGCGGGGGCTGTTGGAGCCAATCACAATGCGATCCGGGTAGAAGGTATCTTGGATGGCACTGCCCTCCCGCAGAAACTCGGGGTTGCTCACCACGTCAAACTGCGGCGTCCAAGGCGAGAGCTCCAAGGTCAGGGATCTGGCCTCTGGATCTCTCCCCACTTCTCGGCTGCTCAGCCGCTGCTTGGCGGCTTCGGCGGCCCCGTCCAAAATGAGCATGCGCACCCAGTCCCCAGAGCCAATGGGCACAGTGGATTTGTTGACAATGACTCGATAGTGCTCGTCCAGATGCTGGCCAATTTCCCGCGCCACTGCTTCCACGTAGCGCAGATCGGGATCCCCGCTGGGCAGGGCCGGGGTGCCCACGGCAATAAACACCACCTCGCTGGCCTGGATCCCAGAGCCCAGATCGGTGCTAAAGTGCAGCCGACCCGCCGCAGTTCCCTCCCGCACCAGCTCTTCCAGGCCGGGCTCGTAGATGGGCAGGCGACCCCGCTGCAGCCCTTCAATCTTGGCGGGGTTGTTGTCCACACAGATAACGCTATTTCCTAGGTGAGCCAGGCAAGCCCCTGTTACCAGGCCCACATAGCCAGCGCCTACCACAGCAACGTGCATACTCAGAGTTCGCTCCCCAATCGGCGGCCACTTGACTAAGCCTTAGCAGCTTGCTTTTAGGGTACCCTCCCTTACCCCTATTGAGGTCGGTGACAGAATAAAGCAGGATATCTGTGGATCCCCGCTCGAGCTGCAGTGAGCTTTCTGGATTCTGCTGCCATAGCCAGCCGCCGTCAGCGCCAAGTGCAGAGGGTGCTGTACGTCACGCTAGGGCTAAATGTCCTGGTGTTTCTGATCAAGTTAATCCTGGGGCTGACGACGGGATCCCTAAGCCTAATTGCCGATGCCCTGCACAGCTCCACCGACAGCGCCAGCAACATTTTGGGCTTGGTGGCCGTGCGCTTTTCTTCGCCAGAGCCCGATGACGACCATCCCTACGGCCATCGCAAGTTTGAAGCCATTGGAGCGCTGGGGATCGCCGCCTTTTTGGGGATGGCCAGCCTGGAGATCCTGCGCACAGCCGTGGAGCGGTTTTGGGAGCCCCAGCCCCACCTGCAGATCGATGAGCTGACCTTGGGGATGATGGTGGGCGTGCTGGGCATTAATGTCTTTGTCACCCTCTACGAGCACCGCTGGGGCAAAGCTCTGTCCAGCTCGCTGCTGTTGGCCGATGCGCGCCATACCCTCAGCGACGTTGGGGTGACGCTGACGGTGTTGCTGGGGTTGGCCGGCATGCATTATTGGGGGATCCCTTGGTTGGATCAAGCCCTGGCTTTGCCGGTGGCGCTGCTGGTGCTCCGAAGCGGCTGGGAAGTGCTGCAGGAGAATCTTCCCTACCTCACAGATCGGGTGGCGATCCCTGCCGAGGCCCTGCGGGATCTGATCCTGAGCGTGCCAGGCGTGCTCGACTGCCATGACATCACTTCCCGCGGCATCCCAGGGGAAATGGTCTTTATCGAGATGCACCTGGTGGTGGAGCCACAGGACATTGAGTCCGCCCACCGCCTCACTGAGGAAGTCGAACACCTCCTGCAAGGGCGCTACGGGCCGGCGCGGATCCTCATCCACCTGGAGCCTCGCTCCCATATCGAGCAACCCTAGCAGGAGCTCGCCACCTGCCAACAGATAGCCTAGCCAAACCTCAGGGATCCTGATGTTTCCAAAAGAACACCAAAACGGTATCAACGCCTCTGCGAGCGTCCCTCAAAATCTCGGAAAAGCCTATTCTTTCGTCGGATCCCTCGACGCCTTGTGCCACAAGGCTTTCCGGCCCCAAAACCCCCTCGCCGAAACTCTTTTTGCCCCCTTTTTTCCGGATCCCTCGCAAACGGGTCTTGCATCCCTTGCCCTGCTTGGCTTTAATAGGGGTGGGTTCCCCCTTCGGGGGGATCCCTAGAAATTGGAAACGATTGGATGCTCGACAATCTCGACTGGCAAGCTGTGCCAGCGGGTTCCCCCTTCGGGGGGATCCCTAGAAATTGGAAACAAGTTTTTAATCCAAGATCAACACCAACACTGTGGTTCTTGTTCCCCCTTCGGGGGGATCCCTAGAAATTGGAAACTATTTGGACATCGTTCAGCTGGATTTTAGTGCTAGACATATTGACCTCCGATTTGGAGTAAACTTTTCAAAAATAAAAAAGGCTACCTTAGTGGTAGCCTTATGTAAATCAGACCAAGGTAACCATACTTAACGCATAGTTAATGGTGTCTTGGTGTTCCCCCTTCGGGGGGATCCCTAGAAATTGGAAACGAACGTACTCAGCTATTGGATCGTACTGGACAGGTCCATTTGTTCCCCCTTCGGGGGGATCCCTAGAAATTGGAAACTTGATGGCATATGGTTACATCTTTCCTGGCAAAGGGGTTCCCCCTTCGGGGGGATCCCTAGAAATTGGAAACCACTGAGGTTAACTGGGAGGGCCAGAATGGAAAAGACCCCTGTTCCCCCTTCGGGGGGATCCCTAGAAATTGGAAACAAACCAGTCGAGGGGAAAGGTAGATGAGCCCATTTGCTCGACGTGTTCCCCCTTCGGGGGGATCCCTAGAAATTGGAAACATCGGTCCAGTGATCCTCTAGGATTAACCACCCGCCAATGTTCCCCCTTCGGGGGGATCCCTAGAAATTGGAAACCCGTTCTTCAAAAGGAGCATCTGGGTTGTAAATAAGGTTCCCCCTTCGGGGGGATCCCTAGAAATTGGAAACGCCCTAAACGGCCCAGGAAGGCCGCTAGAATCCGTGTTCCCCCTTCGGGGGGATCCCTAGAAATTGGAAACTGACAGTAGATGTTCTCCTCTAATCTTTCGTAACCATTGAAGTTCCCCCTTCGGGGGGATCCCTAGAAATTGGAAACATCATCAATGGGACCACGACGTTTGGGTCATCGGAGAGGCGGTTCCCCCTTCGGGGGGATCCCTAGAAATTGGAAACCCAGCTCAGGGCACAACGGGCGGTGACGGAGGAGGAGGGGGAACGTTCCCCCTTCGGGGGGATCCCTAGAAATTGGAAACCTGCTAGCCACATCGAGAAGGTCAGCTACTGCCCCGAAGTTCCCCCTTCGGGGGGATCCCTAGAAATTGGAAACAATTTATTCAAGCGCACAGGCTATCGCCCAGTGTGGGTTCCCCCTTCGGGGGGATCCCTAGAAATTGGAAACTACACTCGTAGGCCGCTTTGGCCATGTCGAGCGCTTCGTGTTCCCCCTTCGGGGGGATCCCTAGAAATTGGAAACCGGGGTAGCCCGCATTACACAGCCCACCTCCCCGCAGGGTTCCCCCTTCGGGGGGATCCCTAGAAATTGGAAACTTGATGAGATTGAGCAGTTAGTTGAGGTTAGGCTAACTGCTCAAGTTCCCCCTTCGGGGGGATCCCTAGAAATTGGAAACTTGCCAGTACGCTCCAAACACCGGCTCAGGATGGGGATGTTCCCCCTTCGGGGGGATCCCTAGAAATTGGAAAAGAATTGGAAAAGAAATTGGAAAAGAAATTGGAAGCGAACTGAAGCTGGGCCTGGTTATCAGGCGGGCAGCGAAAACAACGGCTGAAACGCTCCAGAAATCGGCCTGCTGGCTGGGGAAAGTCTGGGAAAGTGAGGTCTGGATCCCCGGCAGCCACCGCTGCCCAAAAGTAGCGCAATCGTGGGGCCAAGGCTTGTGCCTGTTCCAGAGGCAGATTCAGCGGCGCAGAAGTTAAAAACTTAACCACCGCTGGTTCACTGCGCTGGGCCATCCATTCTCGCGAGAACGCCTGCAAATCGGGCCAATCCGGCAGGGATCCCACCCGGTAGCTCTGGATATGGACTTGGATTCCGGTCTCTCGATCCGACCGGATCTCGACAAGGCGGTAGGGGTGGGGAAAGCTGACCAAAGAGCCGGTGGTAATGTCGTAAACCCCCCCTCGTCGGGCGATGTGCTGGATGTGCAGATGTCCGGTGAACACCAGTTGCACCCCATAAGCTTGCAGCAGCCGCCGCAACTGAGAGGCATTCTCCAGCATGTAGCGACGCCCCCAGGGATGGAGAGACTGGCCGCGCAGATGCTCGACCACATTATGGTGCACCATCAGCAGCACCAGCTCTTCCTCGGCTGCCGCCAATTCTTTCTCCAGCCAGGTCAGTTGTTCTGGGGTTAGACACCCCACCAATTGACCCTGAGCATCAAAATGGTTGGAATTGAGGCCGATCAAACGGATCCCTGGCCGCAACAGCCGACTGTAATCCAAAGACTGCCCGTCCTCATAGCCAAAAGCTTGGTAGTAGCGGGGAAAATCAGCCAAACCGATGGAGCGCCCGTTGGCCTTGGGCTGGGGCACATCGTGGTTGCCGGGCACCACAAAAGCCGGAAAGGGCAGCCGAGCCAGCCGCTCCGCCAGCCACGCATGGTTTTCCGGCTCCCCATGCTGGGTCAGATCCCCCGGCAACAGCAGAAAATCCAAAGGCAACTGCACCAGATGCTGCAAAACCTGTTCCAGAGCCGGAATGCTCACCTCTACCAAGTGAAACCGGCTGGGGTGATCCCAAAGGGTAGAAGGAAGGGTGACGTGGGGATCGCTCACCACAGCAAAGCGGATCTGCACGGATTACTCCCCTTGACAACAGCAAGCAGATAGAGCCTTCGGCCCACCGGGGGGACAAGCGCTTCTGCTATTCTGGCATCCATCACGGGATCCCGATTATTTCAGGAGCACAGCATGGTGGCCCAGGTGATTACCATCGATCACCCTCTGGTGCAGCACAAGCTCAGCCTCATGCGCCGTGTTGAAACTACAACCGCCGACTTCCGAGCGCTGATGCGGGAGATCAGCCTCTTGATGGCCTACGAGGTGACCCGCGATCTGCCCCTCAAGCTACAGCCCATTCAAACCCCGATGGCCCCAATGTTGGCGCCGATGTTGGCGGCAGAGAAAAAGTTGGTGCTTGTCTCCATCCTGCGGGCCGGCCAAGGGCTCCTCGACGGCATGCTGGAGCTGATCCCATCAGCACGGGTGGGGCATATCGGCCTATATCGGGATCCCCATACCCTGATCCCCATCGAGTACTACTTCAAGGTGCCCACCGATATCGAAGATCGTGAGGTGCTGGTGGTGGATCCGATGTTGGCCACCGGCCATTCGGCAGCAGCGGCTGTAGCGCGCCTACGCCAAACCCGACCCCAGTCGATCCGCTTCATCTGCCTGGTGGCCGCCCCAGAAGGGATCCGGTATTTCCACGAACAGAACCCAGATGTGCCAATCTATACCGCTGCTGTAGACGATGGCCTAGACGAGCACGGCTACATCCTCCCCGGCCTAGGAGATGCAGGGGATCGCCTGTTCGGCACCCGCTGATGGGAGAGTGCCATGCCTACAGCACCCTATGTTGCTGCGCCACACTGAACGGGAACTGCACCGCTGTCGCGATTAGGAAGTTGGGTTGGGCGCCAACAACTGTTCCCCCCTCAACATGCGGGCAGCAGCGCTGAGCAGCTCCTCTTCCAGATAGGGCTTGGTGAAGTAGGCAGTTGCTCCCAGCTCCCGTGCTGTTTGCCGGTGCCGTTCTGCCCCCCGCGAGGTGAGCATGGCAACCGGGAGATGCTTGAAGTTGCTGTCTTCCCGCAGGCGGGTGAGCAGTTCTAGGCCGTCCATCCGCGGCATCTCGATGTCGCAGAAGATGAGGTCGCAGGGCAGGCCGCCGCGCAGCTTTTCCCAGGCATCCTGGCCATCCCGCGCCTGTTCCACCCGGTAGCCCACCTTCTGGAAAGACATCGAGAGCAGCTCCCGAACGGTGATCGAGTCGTCCACGATCAGCACCGTGGTCTGACGCACCTCTTCCGGGGTCGGCTCCTCATCCCGGTGATCCAGCCAGAAGCGGTTGAGATCCCGACGGCGACCGTGGGCTATGTCCACCAGCTCGATGATGTCGGCAATCGGCAGCACCCGCCCGTTCCCCAACACCGTTGCCCCAGAAATGCCCGGCGGCTTGGGCACAGGCCCGCGCAGTTGCTTGATCACGATTTCCTGCTCTTCCACGAAGCTGTCCACCTGCAGGGCAACATACTGGCCGGCACTTTGCAGGATGACAATGGGAATGATGCCCTCATCCTGAGTGATGCTGTACACCTCAGAACGGCTGCGGCTGTGGCTGCGGCTGTAGGCCAGCAGATTCGAGAGGGGCTGGAAGGGAAGGCGCTGATCCCGCCAGAGAATCGAGGGCCGCCCCTGCTCATCCGGCTGAACTTCGTCGGCAGGAACATCCAGCATCTCCTCCACGCCATCCAGGGGGAAGGCGATCAGGGCTTTGTCGCTGACACACACCATGGCCTTGGAGATGCTCAGGGTGAGGGGGAGGCGGATGGTGAAGGTGGTTCCTTTGCCCCGCACAGAATCCACTTGGATACTGCCGCGCAGATCGGTGATGTTGCGGCGCACCACATCCAAGCCAACCCCCCGCCCGGCCAGATCGTCCACCTCGCTGGCCTCGCGAACGCTGAAGCCGGGGTGGAAGAGAACGTTGAACACTTCGTCTTCGTCGGCTTGCTCCGACAGCAGCCCCAGCCTTTGGGCCTTGGCCTTGACCTTCTCCACCGGGATCCCGGCGCCATCGTCCGAGACGATGATGATGGTTTGGTTGCCCTGATAGAAGGCCTTGACGGTGATCTTGCCCTCAGGGGGCTTGCCCGCCCGCCGCCGCTCCTCAGGGGTCTCGATCCCGTGTACCAGGGCGTTGTTCACCAAGTGGGTCATGGGGTCATAGAGCTCCTCCAGGATGGCCTTGTCGATGAGCGTGTCACGGCCTTCCACCACCAGGCTGGCCTGCTTGCCCGTTTTGATGGAGAGATCCCGAATGGCGCGGGGCAACCGATCGGCAACTTGCGAGAAGGGCACCATGCGCGCCCGGTTCAGGCCCTCTTGCAGTTGGGTGGTTACCTGCCGGAATTGGCGGGTGATCTGCTCGGCCTCATCCACGGCAAACTCGATGTCGGAGGAGGACTCGCGCACCCGCACGATGAGCTCAATGATCTCCTGGGCCAGAGCGTGGAAGGCCGTAAACTGATCCATCTCCAGCTTGTCGAACTCTTGGCCGGAGGAATGACTCCGCCTTCCTCGGCTGGACCCCTCCCCATTTCGACCGAAGCCCACCGTTACCGTGCCGCCATAGGCTGAGCTGCTGCGGCTGGAGAACAAAGCCGATTCCAGCAAGGAGCGGTCATACTGATCCCGCATGCGCTGGCCCAGATCCCCTAGCTGTTGCACACGGCCCAACAGGCCATCCAGAAACTGGCGCAGACGGGTTTGGTTTTGCTCCATGCTGTTGCGGATGACCACCAACTCTCCCACCAGGTTGTTGATGGAGTCGAGGTGGCGCACCTCCACCCGCATCACAGGGTTGCTGAGGGCAGCAGTTCGCCGTGAAGTCGGCCCAGTTGCCGCCGGAGCGGGAGCAGCAACAGATGGTGAAGGTGTAGGAGCAGCGGCAGGTGCTTGGGCAGGAACCTCGAGATCGCCCAGGAGTGATTCCAGCTGGGCTGCAAAGTCGTCAGCAGCCTCGCCGCTCGCGGCTGCAGGGGATCCCACAAGGGGGGCGATAGCCTTTTCTAGCTCAGGGGTTACCGCCGGCTCGGCAGCGTCGAAGAGGGCGGCCAAATCGTCCAAACGGGGAGCCGGAGCAGCTTCCAGCGCCTCTTCCTCTGGGGTCTCGGCCTCGCCAACAGGAACGGCTAAGGATTCATCCTCTGCAAACAGGCTGGCCAACTGGCTTTCCAGATCGTCCTCCGCAGGCTGGAGGGCATTTTCTTCCTCCAGTGCGGCAACCGGCGGCTCTGGCTCAGACACGGGCACTTCCGCCAGGCTGCTCGCTTGCAAAGCTTCTGTGTCCTCCAGGAAGGTGGCAAGATCCAAGGGGGGTTCTTCTTGGGGCGCTTCCCCTTCTGCAAAGAACTGGCTCAACTCATCCAGATCCACCTGGCTGTCGCTATCCATGGCCGAGAGGGATCCCCTGGCCCCCAGGCTCAGTTCTTCTGGGTCGGATTCCTGGGTGAATAGGGCATCGAGACGGTCGAAGGAGAGCTCGGGGGAAGGGGCGACTGCCTCCTCAGCCGTGGGTTGCAGGTCTGCGAAAGACTCCTCCTGGACCGGGAACAGATCCTCCAGAAGCGCCCACTCCTGGGCTTCTGCTGTGTCCCCGGCTGCTGATTGGGTCAGGGGGATGGAGTCCCCATCGGACGCCTCCTCGAGGGTCTCGCCGGCGAAGAGATCCCCTAGGCTCAGCTCGGCTCCGAAGTCTGGAATTGGCGATTCCCTCGGCTCATTGGCCATGTCGGGCGACGTGGGGAAGGGTTCGCCGATAAAGAGATCCCCCAGTTGCTCAGCTTCGGCAGCATCAGCCTCAGCGATGTCCAGGGATGGGCCAAAAGAGGGATCCAAAAATACGGAAGGTTCACTTGCTTCCGGCATCGACCAAGCCGGATCGGCTTCTGCCGCAGGGGTGGAAAAAAAGCTCTCCAGGCTGTCTTCGGCAGTATCGAAGGCAGCAGAGCCGGCGAACTCTGAGGATCCCACCTCGTCGGATCCCGACTCTGCCAGATAATCTGCTGGGATGGAAAAATCCTCCGGCTGGATATCCGCGGAAAATTCAGCCCAGAGATCTGCTGCGATTTCCCCATCCTCAAGGGCTTCCTGAAGGGGTGGGGACGGTTCAGCCGCCCAAGGATCGGCCTCCGGCTCACCAGCGGGAACGGCCTCCAAGTCCGGAAGCTGAGACCCTTCCTGCCGGAAAGCACTCTCTACGGGAAGTTCCTCCAGCTCAAATAGGGCCTCTACCCCGGCACTTGCGGCTTCGTCTGGGACAAAGCCGGATCCCTCGCCCATTTCCGCAGCAACGCTCTGGGCAGTCGGCTCCTGTTCAGCATCCCAGGCAGGCTCAGCAGAGACAAACCCCTCTGCCCCTTCACCCACCACTTCGGCAAACAGCTCCGCCAGATCGGCCTCAGCTCTCTCCTCATCCAACCTTGGGCTCAGATCCTCAAAGGTCTGCAAGAGGGGCTCAGGAGAGGAGGGGATCAGCTCCGTTGGGAACTCTTCGATATCGGATAGCGCTTCTGCGTTGGCAAACAGCTCGTCAAAGGCTGAGGTGGCTTCTTCCTCCAGATCCAAGGGAGTGGCATAGAGCTCCGCTCCGCTAACGCGACCGAAGTCGTCCGCAACAGAGGCCAAGTCAGCTCCCTGCCCGTCCTCTTCTGGGCTTTCTGCCGGCACGGCAGCTGTCCTCCAGTCTTCCTCCCAAGCCGCTTCGGCTCGGATCCCTGGCCAACTCAGATCCAGATCCCCCTCTTCCGCGGGAGCAGATCGGTGCTCTGAATCTGTTCCCGCCAGCGGGACGGAGTCCTCAGCAGTGCCCACTTCCCATAGGGATGAGGGCTGTTCCGCCGCCAGATCTCCGCTTGCCTCTGCGCTCTCCTGCTCCGGCGACAGGGCAGCTCCGGGCTCATCCTCTTGAAAGGATGTCTCGGCGAGGGCTACCGCTTCCCAGCTCAGATCGGGGGTAGCGCCTTCCTCCGCAGGGATCCCAGCAGCCACAGCCCAATCCTCCGAGGCACCCTCCTCGGGTTGGGGGAACAGCGGCTCTGCCTCAGACTCCCAAGCCAGACCAAGCTCGAAGGGCTCAGGGACTTCTGGCTCTTCAGGGGCTGCCGGAACAGGGCGGAAAGCCAGCAGCTCAGCCGAGGGCTGAATGGTGTTTGCCGCTCCATTGGCCAGAGCCTGGTGGGCTTGCTTCAGATCTCGCAGCACCGGCAGGGCCAACTGCCGCAAATCCTGGCTGGGATCCGCCAAAATCTCGCCCACCAAGCGGGTCAAGTCTGTCCAGCCTCCCAGTTCCAGAGCCGAAGATTGCCCCAAATCCTGCAAAGATTGGGCCAGAGCTTGCAGAGCCGGTCGAGTGGCCGGGTCGTCAGGACGTTTGAACAGCTCCAGCATCTGGCGCAGCAGGGCCGGGATCTGCTGATGCACCACCACCTCAAGGGGATCCGGCGGGGCAGGAGGGGCGGCAGGGCGAGCCAATTGTTGCAGTTCTGAAGAAGGGGCAACCTGTTCGGCCTTGCCGTCTAGGATGAGCTGCTGTCCCTGCTTCAAATCCCGCAAGGCAACCAAAGCCAAAGTTCGCAGGTCGGCATCGGGGTTGCCCAGGGCTTGCTCGAAGGTTTCCGTCAACTGTTGCCAGCCCGCCAGATGATGGACTTGCCCGATCTCCTTGAGAACGGCGTTCGCCGCCACCAAACGCTCTCGGACATCTGCCTGATCCCGTTGTTTAAACAGCTCCAGCATCTGGCGCAACTGCTGCGGCACCACCTCCGCCATGTCCTGCTGCAGGGTGCGAACCGCCGGCGGCGAGACGGGAGCTGAGACAGGGCCCTCGCCGAGAAGATTTTGAATGTGCCTTTCGGTCTCTTGAAAAACCGGCTCCAATTCCGCCAGGGTGGTGTTGCTGACTTCCTGGGTGAGGCCGCGGGGGCTCTGCAGCTCCTCCAACAACATCGAAAGCCCATCAAAAGCCCGCAGCAGCAGGGTTTCCAGGTGCTGATCGACAGGCACTCCGCCTGGACGGGAGCGAAAGATGTTGAAAAAATCTTCCATGCGGTGGGCCGTCCGTTGGATGCTGGTGAGGCCCAGCATGGCAGCTCCCCCCTTGATGGAGTGAGCAGCTCGAAACAGCTCGTTGATCAGCTCGGGATCGCTCATACTGTCCCGCAAGCTGAGGAGCACTTGTTCAATCGTTGCCAAGTGGTCGCGGGCTTCTTCGATGAAATAACTGAGGATCCGCTTTTGTGCTTCTTCATTCATGGCAGGAGGCCCTTCCTACAGCCCACAGGTATGCATCAGTAATAGCAGACCGGACAGATTGAGGCTCGCCTGAGCGAAGAGTCCGGCCAAAAGTCGGAACAGGGGGATCCCAGTGGCATTTGCTAAGGATCGATAACGTCTCCTGCATGGGGATCCTTGTCCCTAGAATGCCCTCAAAACAGCAGATTTGCTCATTCATCCCCAACCCGGAAGCGACCGACAGAAGTTTGCAACTCGCGGGCGATGCTCACCAACTGTTGGAGCGAAGCTGCCACCTTCTGCGCCTCCTTAGAGGTCTCGTTGGCGGTCAACTCCACCGATTGCATCACCTGCGCCACAGAGCGAGAGGTTTCCGTTTGTTGCACGGTGGCCTGAAAGATCGCCCGCACCAACTCGTCGATCCGGCGACTGACCTCGATAATCTCGTCCAGGCTGTTCTTGGCCTGCTCGGCCCGCCGCGTCCCCTCGATCACCAGTTGGGTGCCTTCTTCCATAGCCGTCATCACGTTGCCGGTTTCCGATTGAATCTGCAACACGATCTGCTCGATCTCCTTCGAGGCTTTGGCAGCTCGGTCGGCCAGTTGTCGCACCTCATCGGCCACGATGGCAAAGCCCCGTCCCGATTCCCCGGCTCGTGCCGCCTCGATGCTGGCGTTGAGGGCAAGCAGGTTGGTGCGCGAGGCAATTTGAGAGATCAAAGCCACAATTTTGGAAATTTCCTGCGAGGATTCCGCCAATCGCTTCACTTTGCGGGTGGTTTCTGCCACGGTTTCGCGAATTTCCAGGATGCCACTTACCGTGCGATCCACAGCTTCTTCACCCCGAGCGGCTGCTTCTGTGGCTTGGGCAGTCACGTTGGCCGCTTCGCGGGCGTTGCTGGCCACCTCTTGAATGGAGTCCGTCATCTCCTGAATGGAGTTGAGGGAGTTGGAAATCTCCTCCGCCTGGCGCAAGGCGTCGGCAGAGAGGCTGCGGGCAAAGTCCTCGTTCTGCAAGGCGGCATCGTTCACGGCGGCGGCGGCCCGCTTCACCTGGCTGACAATGTCTCGCAGACTGCGAATGGTCAGGTTAAAGGAGTCGGCCACAGCCCCCAGCACGTCGGCAGTCACCTCTGCCCGCACCGTCAGGTCTCCACGGGCAGCCCCTTCCACGTCGTCCAGCAGGCGAATCACCTGGCGCTGTAGGTCTTCCTTAGCTTGCCCTTGCTCGGCAGCCCGCTGGCTCAGTTCGGCGAAGTTGGCTTCAAGGGCAGCCGCCATCTGGTTAAAGCTGTCGGCCAAGCGCCCCAGCTCATCGTGGGTGTTGGCTGTGGCTCGTACTGAATAATTCCCCTGGGCCAAGGCGGCAAAGTGGCCGGCCAGCTCTTGGGCGGTGGAGCGAATTTGTTTGGCACTGCTGGCCCCGAGGATAACCCCTGCTCCTGTGCCGATCAGCCCGCCTCCAATCACCCCGGCAATCAAGCGAGCTCCCCCATTGGCCGGGATCCCAAGGCCAATCGCCAAGCCGGCAGCCAAACTCACAGCTCCTTGGATAAGCGCTATGGCCAATTGCCGATCCCCAATCGGTCGGTTGGCGATCCCAGCAGAGGTTCTTGCCCCTTGTTCACCTACACTGGGAATAGGGAGGGAGGCCGTGGGCAGCAGAACTTGGGCCGCTCCGCTACCGGTCTCCGCCATTGGGCTCATCCCCCCGGTCGCCCCCTCATCTGGGCGGAAGGCACCCACCGGCTCACCGCCATCCATGCCGGCAAGTTCGCGATCCAGGCTGTCTAGCTCGTCAAGATCGAAAAGACCAGGGCTGGGACTGGCAGTATCTTCGTCGGGAGCGGGGATCGGCTCACTCATGGGGGCAGCCAATTCGGTCGGCAGGCCTTCTTCCAGGGATCCCCCTTCCTCTTCCTCAAAACCGGGCAGGGAGAAGCCCATCTCATCGGGAAAATCGGCATCGCCGGCCAACTGCGTAATGGAGTCGGAGTCGCCTTCTAGGGCTTCCAGATGCTCTCGATCGAACTCGTTGAGGAAGGCAAAGTCATCTTCGACCACCGGATCGGTTTGAGGCCCGCCCTCTTCCGAGCCTACCCGTCGCGAGGTGGCCGGTGGTGTTACCCGAGAATGGGTTGGCATCGGGTAAGATGAACCCAATGGATCAGCTCCCGGCATTTGCAGGCCGGTCTCAAAGGGATCCCCAAATCTCTCTTCTCCCATGAAGACTTCGCCATCGCCGCTAAGGCTGTCCGCCTCCAGCGGAAACGGATCTTGAGCGAAGGGATCCGCCTCCTCTTCCCCCATCTCCTCGAACTGCAAGAAGGGATCGGGAGCAGAGAAAGCCTCTTCCGAAAAGGCATCCGACCCAGGTGCAAACTCATCTGGAGAGCGAAACTCGTCCGCTTCTGGGGAATCGGGAAGATCCGCCAGCTCCGGTGCCATTTGCAACAGCTCTTCTAGACCCTTCCGGGCCGACTCCAGCTCATCGGGATCACTGGCTGTTTGTAAAATGGTGTTGTAGGTTTGGCGAGCTTCCAACAACTGCCCAGCTTGTTTTTGTGCTAAAGCCAGCAGCAGCTTGACAGCAGTATCTTGCGGTTCAGCAGCGGCCACTTGGTTGAACAACCGCACCGCCCGGACGTAGTCTCCCTGCCAAAAGGCGGCCATCGCATCGGTGTAGTCTCTCTGACTGTTCGCGCTCGGAACCATGGATCCTCCCTTCACTGCTTGCCTACCTCTGTTCACGCGTCAACACAGATGCAAACGGAACGCCCCCAACACCTCAAAACCCCATGGATGCAGGCTATCCCCCCTTTTCCACATTCAGTCAAGCAAGAGTGGGCCTTTCTGCCGCCGTCTCAGGGCTTACCCTCAACAGCCTCGACACGCATCGGTAGGGGATAGATTTGGTCCAACTTTCCCCATTGTGGCTGGAGTTAGCTTGGATCTTTGATAGGAACTATACACTTTCCTCTCGCCGAACTCACAGGGGGCCGCTTGTCAACCCCAACGATTGGATCGCAGGATGGCCGACTGATCCAGCAATGGCAAGCGCGATCCCGTTCCGGGCACCACCCATTCCCCTCGCAAAAAAGGAGCCATGGACTCAGGAGCCGTGAGGGCAGGCCGCACCAATTCAGTCTTCAGCCACTCCATGCCTACAATTAAATCCACAGCCAAGCCCATGAGCAAATCCTGTTGATCCATCACGGCCACCACAGGAATCTCGGCTCGGTCGATGTTCAGGGGCGGGCTGATCCCCAAAAATTGCCCCAGGTCTGCAACCCAGATGATCTCGCCCCGCAAATTCAGCGTGCCCAGCAAAACTGGGGCCACATTGGGCATGGGGGTGATTTTCTCTGGGCCAATGCTCATCACCTCCACAACCGATACCGCTGGCAGCGCAAATTCCTCCCCGGTGGCAATCTTGAACTTTAGGAATAGCTCACCTTCGGGAGCCTCCATCTCCCGCAACTCTTGGGTCTCATCCCCCATCAATAAATCCAGATCCCCCAGCATGATGCTCCCCCGCATGGATAGTCTTGTGGACTGTTGATCCCGCCCCCCTCCCTGCTTAAAACGCAGAGTCGTTCTCAGGACCTACCGAAAGGCGTGGAAGCAGAAGGGGCAGCTCTCAGCCTCTCAGTAATTGCTTAATCGTACCCACCAGTTCCTGGGGCTGGAAAGGCTTGGCAATGTAGGCATCCGCTCCCTGGCGGATCCCCCAGTAGCGGTCAAATTCTTCGCCCTTGGAAGAACACATGACGATGGGCGTTTTTTGGGTGAGAGGGTCGGCCTTGAGAAGACGGCACACCTCATAGCCGTTCATGCGCGGCATGACGATGTCCAGCACGATCAGGTCGGGTTTGTTTTGCTTCACCGCCTCTACGGCCTCCACCCCGTCTTCCACAGTCATCACCTCGAAGCCGTTTTCCTGCAGCAGCTTGCTGATCATCTCCCGCTGGGATTGGCTATCTTCCACCACCAAAACGCGACTCATTTCCGATTCATCTCCCGCAATTGATGTTTGATGGTCGCCAGGAGCTCTTGGGGCTTAAAGGGCTTGGTTACATAGGCATCCGCCTGGTTGCGCCTGGCCCACTCGATATCAAAGGTCTGGTCTTTGGTGGAACACATGACGATGCGAATGTGTTTGGTACTTTCATCCCCCTTCACTTCCCGGCATACCTCGTAGCCGTTCATGCGCGGCATGACAATATCCAGCACCACCACATCAGGCTTCTGCTGGCGAATGCACTCCATTGCCTCTACGCCGTCTGTTGCTGTGGAGACTTCCAAACCGTTCTCGGAAAGCAAGCTGGAAATGGTCTCCAGGTAGGTACGGCTGTCATCCACCACCAGCACTTTGCTCATCGCCGTCTTGCTCCTTTTGCACTCCCGCGCAACCGTCGGGCTGCTTTGACTGAGATTTCGCCTTCTAACCTCACCCGGCTCCATGGCTCCAAGTCAGCCATGCTACCCCTATTGTTTCGGTGAGGCCACTCTTCTGTCCAGTACCCCGCCCACAGTCTTCTGTGCCAACATTTTGGCTACCCCAACGCCTATTCGCCACCGCCCCGTTTGGGGGGAGGGCCCACGTAGGATTCGACAATGGTCAACAACTCCTTTTCCGCAAAGGGTTTGCTCAAAAATTCGTTCGCTCCGGCCATGCGGGCCTTAATCCGATCGGTGAAGCCATCCTTGCCGGTCAGCATGATCATGGGGGTTTCGCGAAACTGGCTGGATTTGCGCAACATGGCGCACAGCTCATACCCATCCAATTTGGGCATGGCCACATCACAGAGGATCATATCTGGGTTGAGGAGAAACACCTGTCCCAAGGCTTTGAGAGGATTGCCGATGGTGGTGACCTGGTAGCCCTCGTTTTGCAGGATGAACTCTACGGTTTTTTGGATGGCCATGGAGTCGTCGATGCAAAGGATGTGGCTGGGCTTATCGCTGGGTTTGAGGGGACGGCTGGGCTTGGGCTCCGCGATCAAGACGGGCTCGGACAGTTGAATGGCCCCTTGGCGGACGTAGGGATAGATGGCCTTGGCCACTGTGAGGGTGTCTCGACCCAGGTAGCGACCCATCTGGCGAATGCTGGTTTTGCCGTCTGACCACTCGCTCAGGGCTTTGAAGACGGGGGCGGGCAGGTTTTGCTGGAGCGGCAGGGGGTTGACAATGGTGGGAGCTTGGTTGGGAGCTTGGATGTAGGGGTGCAGCTTTTTCCACTCCTGCACTTGGGCTACGATCTCGGTGAGCAGGGGGGTAACGGGGAAGGTGGTCAACTGGGGGGCCAGGGGGGATCCGGCCTCAAAAATGAAGGAGCCGTGGTGGAGGCTAAGCAGGTCGAAGAGGACTTCCCGCACCATGCCCAGCAGGATTTGCTTGCCTTGGTTGGGGTTGAGCTTGTGGCTTTCCAGCAAAGACCAGAGGCGGTTGTATTCGGGGGCGTTGACCGCGGCTTTGTGGGGAATTTGAATTTCCTCCAGGGCGGCTTCCAGCTTGAAGCGGTGCAGATAGTCTCTGAGGCGGGCAATGTTCCCTTCGGTTTCAGAGGCGTAGATAATCCGCCCATTCAGGAAGAAGACAAACCAGTAGACAGAGGGGCTGGCCTCTACAAAAAGCTCACCGGTGCGCTGGCCCAGCTCGATGAGCTGAAGGATGCTGCGGATATCGATCTCTTGTAGTTTTCCTTGCATGGGATCCCTGCCTGCAGTCCAGCAAGATACGTCCATTATGACGCTAGTCTTTAACTGTTGCTGCCCCGCCGGTAAGGCCATTTTCGGGAAGAGGGTTAAAGTTTAAAAAAGTTGGGGTTTGACTTGGGCCGAGCGCCTGCATTCCCCGAGGTATCTCTGGACTCCAGCAGACCCTCCCAATTAGAGCAGAATGGAGAGAACTGCCACCAGTAAACCTGTTCTTTGAGTAACCTATGCTGCCAATTCTCACCTCTTGGGTGCTTGGCCCACTGTTGGCGCTCTACACCCTCCTGTTTGTGCTGCGCATCTTTCTGTCGTGGTATCCACAACTGGATACTTCCCGGTTGCCCTACTCGCTGGTGGTCGGCCTGACGGAGTTTCTGTTACGCCCGACCCGTCGCCTGATCCCGCCTCTGGGAGGTGTGGACATGGCCCCTGTGGTTTGGGTGGGCCTGGTTACCCTGTTGCGGGAGGTGTTGCTGGGGCAGCAGGGGCTGCTGACAATGGCCCTGCACTGAGAGCGTTTTTGCCAACCATCTCTCATCGACTCTGCAAAATTGGGATCCGCTCGCCGAGGCTCTGGAAAGGCTGGCCCTCGGCGCCTTCTCGGAGCTCCTCCTGTCTCTGTCGCAGTTGCCGGATCAGCTCCGGCACCACCTGGTAGAGATCCCCGACAATGCCGTAGTGGGCAAATTTGAAGATAGGAGCGGCGCTGTCTTTGTTGATGGCAATGATCGTCTGAGATTTGTCCATGCCCACGCGATGTTGAATGGCCCCAGAAATGCCGCAGGCGATGTAGAGCTGGGGGCGGACGGTCTTGCCGGTTTGGCCCACCTGGTGGGCATAGGGGATCCACCCAGAATCCACGGCCTTGCGGGAGGAGCCGACAGCGCTGTTGGGAAAACAAGCGGCCAACTCCTTCAACAGCTCAAATCCCTCTGGGGATCCCAGCCCGTAGCCGCCGGAAACGATCACCTTGGCGCGGGTGAGATCTACCGCCTGGGACAGGTTGCGCACCGTTTCCACAATCTGCAGGCGCAGATCGCCGGGATCCAAGTTGACCGGCACCGGGATCACTTCCCCCTGGCGGGATCTGTCCCAGGGCAGGGGCACCATCACCCCTGGGCGCACCGTGGCCATTTGCGGGTTTTTCCAGGGGCCAAGGATGCGAGCCTTGAGAGATTCGCCGAAGCTGGGCCGGATGGCATAAAGGCAGTCGGGGAAGAGGCCGGACTTGCTGGGATCTTTGCTGTTGGTGTACTCGAAGGGGCCAATGTCCAGCTCGGTGCAGTCAGCGGTCAGGCCGGTCTCCAGGTGGGCGGCCAAGCGGGGGGCCAGATCTCGCCCGGTGGTGGTGGATCCCAGCAGGATGGTGTGGGGTGGTTGGGGCCAGCTTTTGATCAAGTCTGTGATCACCCGGCGGTAGGGCAGGGTGCGGTATTCGGCCAACTCGGGGTGATCGGCAATGAAGACTTGATCTGCCCCGTGGCCGATCAGAATTGGGGGCAAGTGGGCAATGTTGTATCCAAGCACAAGAGCGCTCAAGGTGGCTCCCAGCTTATCGGCCAGCCGCCGCCCGGCCCCCAACAACTCTAAGCCGATGGGCTGCAATTCCCCGTTCACCTGCTCGGCGAAGACCACTATCCGCTTGCGATCCATAAAACTGTGACTCCTAGGTTGAGATCGGGATTGAATCGGGTTGGGGTTGCGACGATGTCAGCAGAGTCCTTCTGGGTCAACTTTTCACCGCAGCCAGATGGCCTGGGGTCGATGATCAGACAGTGATGATTGAGGGGCGATGGGGGGCCGGTGGGACGCAAGATGTAAAGATCTAGGAGGTTGCGGCGTAGCGGGAGAGGTCAACGGCCTGGGTCAGTTGGTTGACCAGTTGGGGGACGGGTTGTCCCTGAAAGACCTGACAGTTGCCGCCAATTTCCCCCACTTTTTCGGTGGCAGCCACGATGGTTGGGGATCCCTTGAGACCGCAGCGCTCCGGGTCTGCCCCCACATCGTCCAAGTTGAGGATCTGGATTGCCTCGGCCCGTGCCATTTCATCCCGCATCAGCCGCTGCACCCGCTGCACACCCCGTAGAGTGGGGTAGGCCAAACGCCGAGCGGAATTGGCCACCGTAATCAAAACCGGCAGGGGCACCATTACGATTTGGGATCCCCCTTCGATGGCCCGCCGCGCCACCAGGATCCCATCCCGAATCTCGAAGGCTTCGCAATAGGTGACCTGAGGGATCCCCAACCGCTCCGCCAACTGCGGCCCCACCTGGGCCGTATCGCCGTCGGTGGTCTGGAGCCCGCAGAAGATCACATCGGGCCGGCCAGCATAGCGAACCGTCTGGGCCAGAGTATAGGCAGTGGCTAGGGTATCGGAAGCGGCCAAGCGGCGGTCGGTCATCAAAATACCCCGATCCACCCCGTGGGCAATGGCCTCGTAGAGCACCTCAATGGCCGGGGGTGGCCCCATTGTAATTGCCGTTACTCTCGCCCCGTGTTGCCGTTTGGTTTGCAGAGCTGCTTCCAGTGCATAGCGATCAAAAGGGTTTAACATCCGCTTGGCCTTGGCGCGATCGATCGTGCCGTCACTGTTGATGCCGGCCTTGGCGTTTTGATCGGGAACTTGCTTAATCAGAACAAAAGTTTCCAAGGGCCTAAACTCCCTAGTGATCCCCTCCAGGTTAAAAGGGATCCCTGGGCGCCACACACTTATTCAGCTTTTTTTCGGGATCGGAAAAGCCACCCCGGCATTAAGCCCTCATAAGCTGCCTTTCCCAGCACATTGGTTTCCCAAGTTTAAGTAACCTTAAACAAAGTTTGAGATATTTCCTCACTGCTCTGGGTCGCTTGCGGTTCTCCCCTCAAGAGAAATTTGGGCTCCCTCCTGTGAACAGGACAAGCTTTGGGAATATCTCGCTTGGATGACAGAGCCAATCGCGACAGCGGGCCGTAGGCCTTTGAGCTACGTCTCTCACCGGTCATCGAGAAAAGTTGACCAGCTGGCAGGAAGGGCTAGCTGTCTGCAAAAGTCAACAGACAGAGGCCTCAAAGTTGGTACCGGATCATCCAGATCAGCCGATCATCCGCTCGGATTTTGGGGGAAGCAGGCTGTTGTCAAACACTTTCTTCAAAGGGGGCTTGCTAGACAAGCCAAAGCCATCCACCACCTGAGCAATTGAGGTTTCCATACGCGCGGGCACCACATCCCCCAAGCCAATTTCTCGCACCTCATCGGTAACAAACAGGCGCGGCATTGCCAGGGCGAGGCGCAATTTCTCAGTTGCCGTATCCAGCACTTGTCCGTCGGCCTTGGCTTTGTCCAGAAGGGCCAACATATTGCCATCGGTATCACGAATAGTGTCTTGCCAACCCTTAACATACGCCCGCAAAAAAGCTTTGAGCTGCTCCGGTTTTTCCTGCAGCAATTGCACACGAGTGATGAGCGCATTGCCGTACAGCTCAAGGCCATAGTCGTTGTAAAGGAAAGCCGTGATGTCCTCCAAGCTGACGCCGCCCCGCACCAGATTGGGCATGGCTGAGGTCATAAAGCCGCTGATGGCATCCACCCGACCTTGGATGAGGAAAGGTTCGCGCAACTGCGGCTCCATAGTTACCCACTCCACCGAGCCCGGATCGATGCCGACTTGCTTGGCAAAGACCGGCCAGAGCCGACGCGGCGCATCCCCTGCCGGTGCTCCTAGCTTCTTGCCCGCCAGTTGGGCCGGCTCCCCAATGCCCTTATCTTTCAAGGTGTAGATGCCAAAGGGAGAGCGATTGAAGTGGACATAGATCGCTACCAAGGGCACGTCCGGATTTTTGGCATTGAACTCGATCATGGAGTAGGGATCCCCTTCCCCCAGGTCGTACTGGCCAGCGGCAATCTTGGTGATGGAATCGGCGGAGCCATAGCCGCGCTCGTAGGTGACCTCCAGCCCCTCTTCGGCGAAGTAGCCCTTCAAGATCGCCGTTACAAGGGGGGTATCCATCGAAGAGGGCAACCAAGAGAGGGTAAACTTCAGGGGCGTCAGTCCCTGGGAAACCAGAAGCGGCCCGCGGCTCTGAGCCCTCGCCTTTAGCCCTCCAACGGCAACCCAAGAGGCAGCCGCAGCAGCAGATTGAAGGAATTGACGACGCGACGATTTCGGGATGGACATACTAGTAAACTCCACAGCAGCTGTCTCAGCAGAAATCCGCAAGCGGGAAGGCGAGCATTACCGCCAAACAACTTAGCAAAGCAGAGTTAAACTTTTGTATTCGGTGATACTTTGTACCCAAAAGCTTGGCCTAAAGCTCTGTCCCGTCAATTTGTCAGAGCCATCTTCGCAAAGCAGGCGAGCAAAAGCAAAGTTTGGCTAAAGTTTGGCTGGAGGAGCATCTATTCTTTTGTCAGATTTTGTCAGAGCCGGTTGGCTGTCGATATGATGATGCTTTTACTGCCCCAGGCATTCCTGGAACCTCTCTCGACGTCTGCCGACACGAACAGCCATGGCCACTCAACCCGTATCCACCTCGCTGATTCGGTTTCTCACCGCCGCCGTAGCCGAGAGCATTCGACGGGCCTCAGAGGCGGGGCAACTGGGATCCCTGGCCCCCCAGCAAGCCACAGCGATTGCCCCCGTGATCCAGATCCCCAGCGACCCTCGCTACGGCGATTACGCCTGTCCCACCCCCCTGGGCATGGCCAAGCTCTGCCGCCTAGCACCGGCCCAGATCGCCCAAACCCTGCAAAAACACTTGGATCTGCCGGACATCGAAACTCAGGTGGCGGGAGGAGGGTATCTCAACTTCCGGCTGGGGGATCCCTTTTTGGCCAAGCGCTTGCAAGAGCTGCTGCATCTGGGAGAAAACTTCGGCAAAACAGCCATTCCCCATCCTGAGCGCATTCTGCTGGAGTTTGTCTCCGCCAACCCGACGGGGCCTTTGCACGTCGGCCATGGGCGCTGGGCTGCCGTTGGCTCTACGTTGGCCAACTTGCTGCACTGGACGGGCCACCAGGTGGAGCGGGAGTTTTACATCAACGATGCCGGCAACCAGATGCGGCTCTTGGGCCAGTCTCTGGAGGTGCGGGTGCGGCAACTGCAGGGGGAAGAGGTGGCTCTGCCCGAAGATGCCTACCATGGCAGTTACTTGGTCGATATTGCCCGGCGGCTGTTGGGTCAGGTCAAGGCCGGGATCCGCCCTCTGCCCACCACCCTAGAGGAGTACACCGATTTTGCCTATGGGGAAATGCTGGCCTGGCAAAAGCAGACCCTGCAACAACTACGCACCGAGTTTGATCACTGGTTTAGCGAGCGCCGCCTGCACACCCCCGATCCCCAGACAGGCCTGAGCGCCATCCAGCAAGCTTTGCAGGAGCTGCAAGAGCGCGGCTTTCTCTACAAAGCCAAAGCGCCGCGGGGTGAGGATCCCAAGCCAGGGGCCGAAGAGGCCGTCTATTTCAAAACCCAAGAATTTGGCGACGACAAGGATCGGGTGGTGCAAAAGGCCGATGGTTCGTTCACTTATCTAGCCGCCGATATTGCCTACCACCGGGATAAAGTGCAGCGGGGATATCACCGGCTGATCAACATTCTTGGCTCGGATCACCATGGCTATATCGGCCGCTTAAAGGCGGCGGTGGGTGCCTTCAGCCCAGATGTCAAGCTGGAAATCTTGATTGGACAATTTGTCAAATTGTTCAAAACCGACCCGCAAACCGGTGAGAAAACCGAAGTGCGCATGTCCAAGCGCACCGGCAACTTTGTCTCACTCAATGACCTGATCGAAGATCCAGAAATTGGCGTGGGGGTCGATGCAGCCCGCTGGTTTTTGCTTAGCAGCAGCATGGACAGCCCCATCAACTTCGATTTGGATTTGGCCGTCAAGCAAACTTTCGATAACCCAGTCGTGTATGTTCACTACAGCCATGCCCGCTGTTGCACTCTGCTGCGGCGGCTACAGGAAGAAGAAAAGGTTGAACTGACCAACAAAGTCCCTTTGACGGAGCAACAAAAACTGCCCTACAAAGAGCCAGAAGAGCGGGCCCTGCTGCTGCGCTTGTTGGCCTTGCCGGATGAGCTGATCGCCGCTGCCGAAGAGCGCGCTCCCCACAAGATCATCCGCTATGCAGAAGCCATCGCCGCCGATTTCAACAAGTTTTACGACAACTGCCGTATTTTGCCGCTCTTGAAAGAGGATCCCCTTTTGGCCCAAGCCCGCATCCAATTGGTGCAGGCCACGCAGCAGGTTTTGTTTAACGTCCTCACCGGCATTCTCGGCCTGAGCGCGCCGGAGTCTATGTGATTTACGAAGGAGTGCCGTAAGGCCCCCAGCTCACGCTCTGGGCGGAAGCCAGCTATAGCGGTCGCGAGTAGGTCAATTGCAATAAACCGTTCCACAACGCATAGTCATTTATCTCACCGTCAAGGTGAAACAAACGACCGGTTGCTTCCTGCTAAGGCCTCTGGCCCGCTAGCGCGATCAGTTGAAATAGATGGTAATAAAAACCACGACTGCTATCAGCCCCTTTGATTCCGGTAACGCCGATCCCCGTCTCGATGAGGGAGAGGAGATAGGGCTCAAGCGCCTAAGTTTCGACTCTGTGGGCGCGCAAGAGCAAGTTGGTTCCCAAGTCCTCTTGGGCTGCCCAAAAGGCGCAAATCCACCACGAAACCTCGTCTTGGCGATAAATGCCACAGGTGAAAGGATAAGGTTGCAAAATATTCGCCATCTGCGCTAAGGCCGGAACTTCCGCCATGTAGTCGGCCCACACTTGGGGATCCAAGGCTTCGTAGGTGAAATCGGAAGGAAAGAATGTGCAACTGGATTCCAGGCTGGGCCGGTTGGTCAGCAACAATTGAGCAGGATCTGAGGATTCACAGCCCAAGCGATCCCCGATCTGAAAGGTCAGTTGAAACAGGCGGTTAATCAGATCAAATTGCTCAGGGCTCATAAGTTCAGAATTCCTAACTTTCAGATTGGGATGGGCGTTAGAGTTGACAGGTGCGACGGCTGCGCTCCAGCTCCGGCTCGATCCAGGAGAGGGCGAAGTGACTCACACAGGGCAACTGCGGGAAGCGGCGGGCCAGCTCTGCTGTTTGGGTTTCCAGGCTGGGGCGTTGCCGCTGGGCTTGTCCCCATAGACCGGCAATGGCCGGGCAGACAAAGGTTTGGGGAGAGGCCACAGCCAGGACCTGCTCCACCTGCTGCGCCACACAGGAGCTATCCTCGCACTTGGCATAGGCCATTGGGTGCCATTCCATACCCGGATCAAAGCGGTCCCAGGGTTGCAGACGAGCGTCAAACCCTTCTCCTACTGCTTGGTTGCCTTCTGGGAAGAAGACAGCCCCCACCGGGATCCCCAGCCTCTGGGCAGGTTGGGCGGCCTGCTGTAGATAATCGAGAACGCCGTAGCGGGCAAACTCGACGCTCAGCTGCCAAAGCTGCTGCTGCCAACGTTCTTGGCGAACGGCGGCGCTGGGGGTGGGGGAAGGGGCAGGAGTTGGTGCTGCTGCCTCAGAACTGGAATCCGCCGGTTTCTCCAGACTCTCTGGTAAATCTTTTGCAGAGGAAAGCTGATCCCCCTGCCAATTCCTGCTGGCCATGTCTTGGGCAGCCCAGTCCAGTAACTCTGGGGAAAGCGCCCATTTCTCGGTCGGGCTGGGCCAGGGATCCCCTGGCTGCCGCCACCTGGGCTCTTCGGCATAGGTGGCATCCAGATGGAGAACATCTGCCACTGCAATGTAGCCCTGGCTTAGGTAGCGCTCCAGCAATGCCCGACCCGCCGGGTTTTCTGCCAAATTGAGGTAGGCTTTCCGGGCGGCCTCTCCATGAATCCACAAGTCTCGGACGGTGGCTGCCACGCTGGATCCCCCTGAGCCACGCGGATAGCGAATGTAGTCGAAAAGGATCCCATCTGGCTGTCGCTGTAGAATGCGGCGGACCAACTCGGCAAAATCCCGCCGTGCCAGGGGATGAAAGGGATCCACAAACACCTCATCCGGGCTGCCCAAATCTTCCCCAAGGGCTGTTGCCGGATCCAGAACAGTGGTGATGCCGCGACCGTTGCGGGCCAGGGCCACCTGTCGATCGGGCCGTTGTCCGTAGCTGTAACCGAAATTGAGGGAAAACACCCAAGCATAAGCAGACAAACCGCGGCGTCGCGCCGCCTTCAGAGCCAGATCCAACAAGTCGGCGTTGGGCTGTAAGCTGGGCCAGATCCCCCCTGCGCCATCCGGCAAAATAGAGCGGCCATCGTAAAAGGTCTCGATAAAAACGCGGTTGTAGCCCAGGTTCACTACTTGGTCGAATACCTGATCCAACACGCCCGGATTGGCATCACAAGGGTGCAGACGTACCCAGATGGCCTGGATCTGGGGCCAGCGTTGGCTGCGGCAGGCGATCAAGGCAGCGCCATGTTCGGCCAAAACTTGGGTGTACTCGGCCCAAGCAGCATTCGACTGGGCAGCCTGCTGGCGCAGTTGAGCCTTGCGCGCTACCTCCTCGGGCGGCTGTCGGCAGTAGGCGTCGAGCCGAGCAGCCAAGTGGGATCCCCTCTGTTCCGCACTGTCTACGGAACCAGAGCTGGGGAAAAGGGAATGGCCGGGCCACAAGAACTGAGCCTGGGCCGTGATTCCGGATCCCAGCAACATCAGCGCGCCCAGCACACCCGCAAGCCAGCGGATCCCTTGGTTTTTCGGCAGTCTCAGCACCCTCAACCTCCACCGAGAATGTCTGCGATCGTACTCTTCTCCTGCCCAGAGAGCGGCTATTGAAAAAAAACAGCCGCCCGTGCCCACACCGGCGCAATCCCTTGGCCAATCTCTATAGTTATTTCAATCTAGATTGAGACACCTTCTCAGCGCTCTGCGCCGCTTCTACAGCCACCTCTAATCCCTCTCCATCGGGGAGAGGGGAGTTGGGGAGTAGTGCAACAGAAATGTTTCATTCCTGTTTAGAATGACTAGACCTCCGATCCCAGTGGCAGGGGTTTGCTCTTCGGTTTTGCCCCTTTCGCCACTGTGACCGTTAGCCAGGTTCTCCTAGGGATCTCGCCAAAAGGCATAGATTAGCGCTTATGATTTAGTAGTAAACCTTTAGCTTTTCTTGATTGTCCATGAAGGCCATTACCCTGCATCAACTGCAAATCTTCGAGGTTGCCGCCCGCCACCTGAGCTTTACCCGCGCTGCCGAAGAGCTCTACCTGACCCAACCCACGATTTCCATGCAGATCAAGCAATTGAGCAAAGCCGTGGGGTTACCGTTGTTTGAACAGGTGGGCAAGCGGCTGTATCTCACCGAAGCGGGGCAAGCTTTACACCAAACCTGCGAGAAGATTTTTGAACAATTGAATCAATTTGAGATGACCCTTGCCGACCTGAAGGGGCTAAAGCAGGGACGGCTGAGCATTGGAGTGGTCACCACTGCCAAATACTTTATACCCCGTCTGCTGGGGCCATTTTGTCAGCAGTATCCCGGCATTGACGTAGCTCTTAAGGTGCTCAACCGCCAGCAGGTTTTGGAGCGGATGAGCAACAACATGGACGATCTCTACGTGATGGGGATGCCGCCAGAAGATCTGGACGTGGTGGCACAACCTTTTCTGGAAAATCCTTTGGTGGTGATGGCCTCTATTCATCATCCCCTGGTGGGCCAAAAGGGGATCCCTCTGGCGCGCATTGCCCAAGAACCTTTTTTGGCCCGTGAGCCTGGCTCTGGCACCCGCATGGCTGTAGAGCGGCTTTTTGAGAAGCATAACCTAAAGCTCAACATTCGCATGGAGATAGGTAGCAGCGAAGCTATCCGCCAAGGCATTGTGGGTGGATTGGGCATTTCGGTTTTGTCTCAGCATGTGTTGGCCTTGGGGGGGTGGCAGCATCATCTGGCTATTTTGGATGTGGAAGAGTTTCCCATTCGGGGGTTCTGGCATTTGGTCTATTTGCGCTCTAAACGTCTTTCGGTGGTGGCCAAAGCTTTTGCCGACTTTCTTCTTTCCCAGGTTTCGCAAATGGAGCTGGACTTTGTGGCTAAAGAGCAGCACAAATCCAATTCAAATCCCAATCCTGAACTGTTTTCTGGCAAAGAGGCTGAAGCACAGCCGAGAGCTCTTGTCGCAACCCCCGGATCCCCTCAAAGTCGTGAGTGAACAATACTCGCAAAAACCCCAGGTAAGCCCGCGCCCACTCGTCTTCCGGATCCAGCTCGACGATCTGTTGAAAATGCAACTGAGCTGCTTCTGGTTGTAACAGCGCCGCCAACATCAAGCCCAGTTGGTAGTGGCTTTGGATTTGCTGGCTCGGTTGGCCTTGGGCAGCAGCCTGTTGCCGTTCCCCCTCCAGCAGTTGCCGTACCAGGATGCGATCTGGATCCGTCAAAAAAGTCGGGTATTGCAGGGTTGTCCAGGCATTGAGATAAAGGGAGAGGGCCTGCAGATCCCCAGCGGCAGCAGCTCTGGCCGCCTCGCGGAGAGGAAGTAAGGGATCCGTTACAAGGGGGGATCCCTCCTTCGGGAAGCTCGACAGGGATCCTCTCCAGGATTGGTGTAGGGAATGGCGGATCCCTTTGGGCAACTGCCATTCCAGGTGGAGAAGGCCACCTCTTGGGAAGTCGGTTGTGGGCAGCGTCAAGATCTCTTCCACCAGCCAGCCGCCTGTTGAGTTGAGCTGCAGGCGATTCTGCCCCAGCACCCAGGCCCGCTTCTCCAAAACCCGTCCTTGCCCATCTTCCAGCCGCGCCCAAACCAGCGTCTGGGCCAAGTTCTGAGCTGGGCCTTGCCAGCGCAACTTCCAGGCCGGGATCCCCAGCTCCAACAGCGCCTCAACCTCCACCAGCTCCACCTCCTCAGCTTCCAGAGGCCACTTCTGCACCGTCACTCTTGGCATGCGAGGGAAGTAGGTGTGCAGCCGACCCAAGGTAGGCAACTCCACCGCCGGATCTTGTCGCCAGTCTGGGCTGCTGCGCAGGTGCTGCCGGATCTGCTCCTTAGTCGGGCCATAAGGGCCAATAATTCCCTGTTCCCCTTCGGCATCCACAAACCCATCCAGCAAGGAGAGCTCCAGCTCCGGCCAGGGGGTTTGCCCGGCAGCGCGGAATGTAACCGGCCAGCGCTGAAGAGCCGCCAAGTAGGTGAGGGTTTCGGAAGAGATCAGCTCTGTATTGGGGAGAACCCCCAGCGTGGTGGTCAAGCCTGGCTGGATCAAGGATTGGATCCACTGCGTCAGCTCCTGTGTGGGGTGCTGCCCCTGCCAGCGCATCTGGATCCCCGTCCACAGAGGGGCCACCCCTGGGGTGAGGGGCCGACCCAAATTGGCCAAGGCCAAGCAGCCCAGAACTAGCCCTGCACAGACTCCCCTTTGCAAAGCCCACGCACCCCAGCGTTCCTCCAACCACCGGCAAGCCTTTTGGATCCCGCCTGCTGATAACACGGCCAAGAGAGGCAGCAGGGGTAGGGTGAAGCGCACATCTTTGATGTCCACCAGGGTGTAGAGAAGGTAGCCCGAACCGTAGGTGGCCCACAAGACTGCCTCTCGCCTGTCCAGGGATCCCCACCCGCTCAGCAGCGGCAACCCACACAAAAAAGGGCTCATCTGCAGGGGCAAAAGGCGCAAGTAGGCAGTCCACCAGCACAGGGATCCCGCTGGGCAAGTGATGTAGTAGTGGGCAGTCTCGGCGTAAGCCCAGCCATTGCTGAGCACAAACAGCCAATTGGCCCCATACCAGGGCCAGCACAAAAGCAGCATCACACCCATCCCCAAGGCCAAGTGGGCCAGCCGCGCCGGCCAAGGGATCCCTTTCCACCACCCCACCGCTTTCCCAGAGCGCCAGAGGGCCTGACCTGCAACTCCCACCAAAGGCAGCAGCAAAAACAGCACCCCTGTCCACTTGGTGAGCAGCACCGCCGCCACCCCCGCCCCCACCCCCACCGCCCCCCACCAGGAAGGCTTCTCCCCATAGGCCCACAGCGCCCAAAACGCCAGCGTCACCGCCACCACCAGCGGCAACTCCAACATGTACACGTGGGCCAAAGCCGTGATCCCCGGATAGAGGAGCACCAACGCCGCCGCCAGCCAGCCCACTTCCCCAGAGCGATAGACCCGCTGTCCCAGCCGCTGCGTTGCCAGGATCAGAACCCCCAGCAACCCCAAGTTGAGCAACTGCCCGTCCGCCCGGCTGAACGGATGTAGAACTGCCAAGGGGATCCCCAGCCAATAGGCCAAAGGGGGGTAGCGCTGGTTCAAATGCAAAAACTGCTGCCCCCACAGCCCATCCCAACGAAACCGTCCCAGGTGAAGCCCAAAAGCCTGCGCCTGCAGCAGATGCTGCGCCTCATCCCAGGCTGGCGGCAAGGGATCCGTCCAATTCCAGATCACCAGCAGCAGCAGGGCCACCATCCCCAGGCCGGCCCACCACCGCAGGAAAGGGATCCCTGTCTGCCGCATCATCCTCTCTCCTCAGCTGTCCCGCCGAGATTCAGCAAACATTTGGGTGCCACCTGGCCTTGCCCCCCAGAGCTAAACTCAACCTGTGTCATTCTCAGCGCTCCTCCCATAGACCGAGAGCTTCAGCATCCCATGATCGCTCCATCTGCCGGCCCAGAAGGGGTTTGGATCCTTGCGGATCAACTCCACCCACAGCAATCCGCCCTCGCTTCCCTCTCGACCCTATCCCCAGACCGAGTTCCCGTCATTCTCATCGAATCTCACCGGTGGGCCAGCTCCCGCAACCACCATCAGCAGAAATTGGTGCTGGTCTGGTCGGCCATGCGCCACTTTGCCCAAGAACTGCAACAGCGGGGCTACCCAGTCACCTACGTGGAAGCCGACAGCTATGCCGAGCCCCTGCAAACCTGGGCCAAGCAGCATCAACTGCAGCAGATCCGCCTCATGCAGCCCGCCGATATTCCCGTCCGAGATGAAATAGAAAAGCTGAGATCCACCCTCCCTTGCCCCCTCTTGGTTGTGGAAAACAACCACTTCCTCTGGAGTACTCGTCAATTTATCGACTGGGCCTCAGGCCGCAAGCGCCTGCTTCTGGAAGACTTTTACCGCGAAGGGCGAAGACGCTTCCGCATTCTCATGGATGGCCCCAAGCCCCTGGGCGGGCGCTGGAACTACGACCGGGAGAACCGCCATCCCCCCAAACCGGGAATGCGCTATCCTCGGCCCCTCACCTTTTCCCCCGATGCCATTACCCAGGCTGTCATCGCAAAAGTTAGGCAACACTACGGCCATCACTTCGGATCCTTAGAAGGATTTGGCTGGGCCGTCACCCGCGCCCAAGCCCTGCAAGTGCTTGATCATTTCATTCACGAGCGCCTGCCCCACTTCGGCCCTTGGCAAGACGCCATGCAAACCGGGGAAGACTTCCTTTTCCACTCGCTGCTTTCTCCCTACCTCAACTTGGGCCTGCTCACCCCCCACGAAGTCATCGCTGCCGTCGAACAAGCCTACCATCGCGGCGGGATCCCCCTGCCCTCCGCCGAAGGCTTCATCCGCCAGATCCTGGGCTGGCGGGAGTACATGCGCGGCTTCTACGAATACCAAATGCCCAACGGCTATGCCCAGAACAACTTTTTTGGCCACCAGCGACCCCTGCCAGAGTTTTTTTGGACGGGCAAAACCGACATGGCCTGTCTGCAGCACACCCTGGATCAAATTCGCCGTCATGGTTATGCCCACCACATCCAGCGGCTAATGGTGCTCAGCAATTTCGCCCTCATCAGTGGCATTCAGCCCCAGGCAGTAGAAGCGTGGTTTCAGGATGTGTTTATCGACAGCTACGACTGGGTGATGCAGCCCAACGTCATCGGCATGGGCCTTTTTGCCGATGGGGGCATGCTCTCCACCAAACCCTATGCCGCCTCTGCTCAGTACATCCGCAAAATGAGTGACTACTGCCGCCATTGCCGCTACAATCCCAGCGAAAAGGTTGGCAAACAAGCCTGCCCCATCAATACGTTGTATTGGGACTTCCTGTTGCGTCAGCGATCCCTCTTAGCCCCCTTGGGCAGAATGAAATGGGTATTGATCCATTTGGATCGCATGGAACCGGAGCTGAAGGCCCAGATCCAGGCGCAAGCCGCTGCTTGGTGGGATCCCTTGCAATCTGCACTCGACGAACAGAGTCCATCTCATTTGCAATCTGTCTAAGCACCAGAAGATTAAGCATCCGGTAAAATTGAGGCACCCTCCTACCCACCTGTCGCTTTGTAAGGACTGCAAGCCATGAAATGTCCCCGCTGCAGCAAACAAGAAATCCGAGTTTTGGAATCTCGTTCGGCAGAAGGTGGCCAGAGTGTGCGGCGGCGGCGAGAATGCATGTCCTGTGGCTACCGCTTCACCACCTATGAGCGCATCGAGTTCATGCCCATCATGGTCATTAAACGGGATGGATCCCGCGAAAGTTTCAACCGCAACAAGATCCTGCAAGGGGTGATGCGTGCCTGCCAAAAAACCCCCGTCACCGTCAGACAGATGGAAGAGCTGGTCAATGAGATCGAAGAAAAGCTGCAATTGGAAGATGCCCAAGAGGTAACCAGCCTGCGCATCGGCGAGATGGTGCTGGAGCGCCTGCAACACCTAAGCGAGGTGGCCTACGTGCGCTTTGCCTCCGTTTATCGCCAGTTTCAGGGTATAAAAGACTTTGTCAACGAGCTGGAACAGTTGGAACCACCGCTGCGACGGGATCTGGAGCGGCTGCTGCAGGACTCCTCTGCCTCAAATTCCGAATCTTCAGGCTCCCCGGACTTGGTGGGAGAGTATTCGTGACGTGGGAACGACAGCGCAAGCCGGCCCTCCCTGGAAGCAGCGGGGAAATGGCGCTTGTGGGCCGGAAAAATTACTGTGAAGGGATCGCCCATTCCAAAGGCTTAGCGGTATGCTTGGGGTAGTAATTGCGGCTTACACTAACGCTAGAGCTGCACGCCTTTAGGTTGCCGGTGTTCAGCACTATCCTTGGAGATCCCTGATATCTTGGATCCCTCTGTGTCAAGCTGTCCCAGCCCCCTGTCCTTCCGAGTCGATCCCAATTTATGCAATACGGTTTTCGGGGTTCTAGCCCCTCTGGCGCTCGCAACAGCAACAGTAACCCCAGTGGCTTTCGCTCCCCTGCCGCAATGGAGACGGGGCCAGGGGTGGTGCCGATTCAGGTGTATCAACAAGTGGCCGAAGAGTTGGAGTCTGCCCGTCAGCAGGTAAGCCTGCTTTCCTCGGAAAACCAGCACCTGCGCGCTCTGCATCAGCAGTTGTCTGGAGAGCTCGCTGCCATCACCCGAGAGTTCCAGGGGCAATTGGGCCACACCCTGAAGCGCCTGCAGCAAATCAGCCTACGGCTTGCTGACGCAAATGGCCAGGCTGCCCAAGTTGCTGCAGCTTCTGAAGCCTCTTTCCAACAGAACAGCCCGACTGCCAATCCCGGCCAACCGGAAGCCCCTCCCAGCTACGATTTTTTGAATCGCCTCAAGCGCCGACAGGCCCGCAACGAGACCCCCTCCTTCTCATCCAACGGCTTTGCCCCGTCCTCCTTTGATTCCCTTCGCCACCCTTCCACCCACACCTCTGCCGAGCCCTACCCCCGCACTGGCTACCAGGTTCCTTCCCTGGACGAGTTGATGCAGGATAGGGGCGGCCCGGATCCCTATCTCGGCGAGGCAGACTCCTCAGCCTATTCCACCGGCATTTATCAGCGGGTACGGGAGCAACATCACGGATCCCAGGGCTCTGCCGTACTTTGGATGGCCGCTGCAGTCGTCTTAGTCATTGGATCGTTTGGGTTGGGATTTGTAGCCGTACAGCCGTTTTTGCGCAACAACCCACCGCCCGTGCAAGCACCCTGAGAGCTATTCACAGGATGCTCCAAAAGCCCGCTGGCGGGATTAGGATGCCCCCAATGCGCTCCGCACCACTGACGAATGACCAGGGGTTGTATCTGTGATCCAGGCTGTCGCTGCTCCTCTGACGCCTAACACATTCTTCGAGCATATGCCCGACGAGGGCCGCTTTGAGCTGTGCAATAGAGTCACGGTCAAAATGCAGCCCACAGGTTCTCACAAGCAGGTGGCGAGCTTTTTGGCATAGCGGTTAGCGGTGCCCACGCGCAAATCCAGCAAGATCAAATCCGCTTTTTTGCCCACCTCCAAGCTGCCGATTTCCCCTTCCAGACCCAGACAGGCGGCACTGCCTTGTGTAGCCATCCACAAAGCCTGTTGCGCCGGCAGAGCAGCTCCATCCCCCGATCCCAACCGCTGCAGAAACACCGCCAACCGCATCTCCTCGATTCGATTTCTTCAGCCCCCACATGCACACAGTGGGCGGCCAAGGTCTGAGCACTCAGGGATCCCCAGCGTTTCAAACACTGCACCGGGGTCAATCCATAGCGAGCCTGTAGAGTTTCCACTCCCCGGCGAGTTTCCGCCAAGTGGGTGTGCAGCCCCACTCCATACCTTTGGGCTAGAGCGGATCCCTGGACAAAACTCTCAGGATGGCCAGAATAAGGAGCATGGAACCTGACCCAGATGTAAATTTGCCCCTCCCCGCGTCCATGCCAAACCTGGATCAAATCCTCCGTGTCCGCCAGGGATTCTCCCACTCCCCTCGGTTCGTCGATCACCTGTGGGCTGAGGATCCCTCGTAACCCCGACTGCAAGCTCACTGCTGCTGCTAGATGTCGATAGATGCCAAGAGTAACTACGGATAGGGATCGTGAAGTTGGATTACATCCCCCCCTCTCCCATGCCGTACACGAAGACCGCTCTGGCAGAACGAGCCAACTGGTGTAGAGCAGGTAACATGGCAAGCTAATGGTCGACAAAACTGTTACCTCACTAGCTTGCCTTCACCCAATAGTGTCAGCTTTCAGGTAGAGAGGCTTGACGGAAGCCAACCCCCCTATTGATTGGGTTCCTCTTGATTGGGTTAGGGTGGTGGGCCTGGCACCGAGCTAGGTTGCCAGCAGGTCGCCCTGCCAGTAGGTTCGCCGCTGATGCGTTTCACGTCCGAGTTCGGGATGGGTCGGCGTGGTTCCACATCGCCATAGGCACCAGGATAATACTAGCCACCCTGAAAGCTGCATAGCCAAGCGGTAGAACAACCGGTGAATCAGGTCAAGCGGACGGTCTATTAGGACCCCTCGGCTGCATGC